>JABFXM010000367.1 GCA_013361745.1 Gemmatimonadaceae bacterium
TAGATCGCGTCGAGCAGCCGCTGCTTCGACTCGAGCGTCGGGAAGGCGGAGATGTCGGCGTGGCGCGCCCAGAGCGCGCGCCCGTCGGCGCGGGGGCGCGTGTAGCTCGCCTCGATCGGCAACGTCACCGTGTAGACGCTGTCGCCGTCGGGATCGGAGAGCTGTTGCGTCGCGCCCGGCCGCAGACTCCGGAAGTCCCAGGTGAGGGGCGGAGTGTCGCCGATGACGTAGACGCCCTGGAAGTCCGCGGCCGCGATGCGTGGACCGTTAGGCGGATCATAGTACCCGTGCTCGCGGAATGCGCGCAGCATCGGCCGCATGTCGACGCGGAAGGTGACCTGCGCGACTCCTTCCTCGCTGCTCGCCGATTCCTCCGGCGTCGGGACGTGCGGCACGGGCCGGACCCCGAAGGTGTGCAGCGGCGTCTCGATCCGTCCGCCGCGCGGCCGGAGGAAGAGCGTGTGCTCGGTGCCGGGCGGAAACTCGTTCTCCTGCGAGTTGATGCTGAACTTGTAGTGCACCTCGTGCCCGGAGCGCGGATAGCTCGAGAGGATCGTGTCGCGCGACGTGGCGACCGCCTCGTACCGGCCCTGTCGCACCGAGCTGTCGGTGACGGTGAAGGACTGCGAGGTGTAGAGCGTCGATTGCGTCTGGAGCATGGACGCCGCGAGCAGGATCGCGATCATCGTCCGTCGGGTGAACGTGGATGAAGTCCGGGTGCAGCGACCGTTCGCGCTCCGCCCGTCGCCCGCAGCACGACGGGCGTGTCGTCGTTCCGCGCGGCGACGACGAGCTGTCTCCCCATCGCGTCGTGAAGAAGCCGCAGCCGGCGCACCTCCCCGACGATGGCGACCCCTCTGCGCTCGAGATCCACCGCGTCGAAGTGGCCGTCGCCACGCCCGTGGAGTAGAAGCCCGTAGCTCGCGTCGGCGCGACCGAGAGCCGGTGCCATCCCGAAGAAGTTGCCGGCCAGCAGCAGGTCGGTCTTCCCGTCGCCGTCGAAGTCGCCGGCCACGCTCGCATACACTGGTGCGAACTGCGCCGCCGTGGGAAGGGGCTGAAGCACGAAGGTCCCGTCGCCGCGGTCGAGAGCGACCGCGCTGGCGAACGTGTATGCCTCGAGGACCCGCGCCGTGGCAATATCGCTCGCGGGGAAGATGTCCTCGATGCGCGCGGCGCCGAACGCCGCGTGCGTGGGGAAGCGGGCGCGCAGCGAGGGGTTGAGCCGCAGCAGCTCGTCGCGCCCGGCGACGGGATAGCTGACGCCGTCCCGATAGGAGGTGAGGATCTGCTGCAGCCCGCCGTCGTGCGCGAAGTCGTTGACGTAGAGCCGCACCGGTGCCTCCGGCGAGGCGTGGAGAAAGGCATTCAGCCCGAGGTTGCCGAGCACGAGATCGACCCGGCCGTCGCCGTTCAGATCCGTCGCGGCGACGGTGCTCCACCAGCCGTTGCTGCCGCCGAGCCCCGCCTCGCGCGTGCGGTCGACGAAGCGCCCGTTCTCCTGGTGAAAGACGCGCACCGGCATCCACTCACCCGCGACGACGAGATCGAGGTGCCCGTCGTGGTCGTAGTCCATCCACGCCGCGGACGTCACCATCCCCGCGTCGGCGAGGCCGCCGGCCTTCGCGAGGGTGACATCGGTGAAGTGCCCATGTCCATCGTTCTCGAGGAGATGGCTCCGCGGCGCGACGCCGTAGCGGCGCGGAACGACGCGGCTCCCGACGAAGAGATCGATCGCGCCGTCGCCGTTGAAATCGCCCGGCACGACGCACGAGCCGTCGTCGAAGATATCGGGAAGCGCGCCGATGGCGCGGCGGAAGTTGCCGTGGCCGTCGTTCAGGTAGAGTCGATGGCGCATCGCGTCGGCCTGGCCCTCGAACTCGTTGCCGCCGCTCGCCACGTAGAGATCGGGATGCCCGTCGCCGTCGGCGTCGAAGAAGGCCGCGTCCACGTCCTCTGCGGCGCTGTCGGCGTCGATCGCCGGCTCGCGCGCGGCGCGGAAGCTCCCATCGCGCTGCTGGAGAAGGAGCTGCCCGCGCTGCCATTTCGCGCCGCCGACGAAGACATCGTCCAACCCGTCGCCGTTCACGTCGGCGACGGCGAGCGCCGGTCCCTCCCGCGAGAGGATGTGCGGCAGAAGGGGCTCGCGGGTGTAGTCGGCGAAGGCGTCCTCATGATGCCGGAAGTCGATCCGCGCCCGTGGGCCGGCGTCGACGAAGAGCGGCGTCGCGGGACCTCCGGCGCGGTAGTCCCAGCGCCCCGCCGCGTCCTTCTGCGAGAGCGTCACGACGCGGTCGACGGCGACGCCGGTGATCGTCTGATAGCGGCGGTCGGGCCAGATCACGGTGAGCGAGTCGACGCGCGTCGCGCGGCCGAGCCCGAAGTGCAGTCGCGGATCGACGGACGACTGGAAGCCGCGCGTCGGCATCTCCTCGAGAAGCTGCATCGTCCCGCCCTGCCTGACGATCACCTTCGCGCCGATCCCAGCGGTGTTCGCGCCGCTGCCCGCGAGCGAGACGCCGAGCCAGTGGTTCCCGTTCGTCGTGCGCGCCCGGTTGCGATAGATCGACGCCGGGGCGTTGACGTTGTTGACGACGAGGTCGAGCGCGCCGCTGTTGTCGAGATCGACGTACGCGACGCCGCTCGAGAAGCCGGGCTGCGCGAGCCCCCATGCGGCGGCGACGTTCGTGAAGGTGAGGTCGCCGTTGTTGCGGAAGGCATAGTTGGGGAGCGGCACCGACGGCATGTGGCGGAGCAGGGCGAGGTTCGCCTCGGTGATCGAGTCCGTCAGCGTCGCCTGCACGCCCTCGTCGCTGACGAAGTCGATGTAATCGAGATCGTTCGGGCGGCGGTAGACGCCATTCGTGATGAAGAGATCCTTGCGTCCATCGTTGTCGAGATCGGCGAAGAGTGGTGCCCAGCTCCAGTCGGTGGCGGCGACGCCCGCGAGGTATGCGATGTCGCTGAACAGCCCGCGGCCGCGATTGAGCTGCAGCGCGTTACGCGCGAGCTGCGGCTGGTAGCCGGCCGCGAGGCGCCGTGCCTCGAGCTCGTAGCTGTCGGCACCCGCCGCGGTCTTCAGGATGTCCTCGCGCGCGGGAAGCATGTCGAGGGTGACGAGGTCGATCCGCCCGTCGTTGTCGAAGTCGGCGGCGTCGACACCCATCGAGTAGCGGCTGGTGTGCGGCATCGACTCCGTCACGCGGTTCGTGAAGGTGCCGTCGCAGCCGTTGATCCAGAGCGCGTCGTTCTCCTGGAAGTCGTTGCTGACATAGAGGTCGGGACAGCCGTCCCCGTTCACGTCGCTCGCGACGACGCCGAGCCCGAAGCCGTTCACCTCGTGGATGCCGGCGGCCGCGGTCACGTCGACGAAGTGGCCGTTGTCGTTCCGGTAGAGGATGTCGTCCGCGGGGCGATGCGCGCCGGCCGGCGCGCCGAACATCCCCGCCGCGCGCTCCGTGTGCGTCGAGTGATCGACGAGGAACATGTCGAGATCCCCGTCGCCGTCGTAGTCGAAGAACACCGCCTGCGTCGAGAAGCCCGCGTGCTCGAGGCCGAGTTCCTTCGTGCGGTCGGTGAAGGTCCCGTCGCCGTTGTTGATGTACAGGACGTTGCGGCCGTGCATCGATCGATAGTCGACGGCGGAGACGAAGATGTCGACGCGGCCGTCGCCGTTCACGTCGGCCATCGTGACGCCGGTCTTCCACCCCGGCGGGCCGCCGACGCCCGCGCGGTCGGTGACGTCCTCGAAGTGGTAGTGCCCCCTGTTGATGTAGAGGCGGTTCTTGCCCAGGTTCGCCGTGAAGTACAGATCGGGAAGCCCGTCGCCATTCACGTCGCCGACCGCGACGCCCCCTCCGTTGTAGTAGTAGAGGTAGTTGAGCGGATTGAAGTCCGCCTTTTCGGGAAGATCGTTGGCGAATGTGACGCCCGTGGTCGCGGACGGGAGCGCCTCGAACATCGGCGGCTCTTTCGCCGGCCCCCTGCATGCTCCCGCGGCGACGAGGAGCGCGGCCATCACGCGCCGCCGGGCGGCAACGGCTCCTCTTGCGCACGAGGTGGAAGGACCCTCATGATAGCCGACGCTGCCCGCCTCGCGGGCGGCGGACCTAAACCGCGAGGTAGCCATGTTCTCGCTTCTGCAACGTGCGGCGCTCGGCGCTCTGGTTGCCGTTCTCGGCTGCGGCGGCGCACGCTCGCCCCGTGACCAGTCCCAGCCCGCGCCTCAGCCCGCGCCCACGGTCTCGGCCGCGGACATCGCCACTCACCCCACGACCGCTCCCGAAGAGCTGCTGCAGGGCCGCATCTCCGGTGTCAATGTCACGAGCACTCCCGACGGGATCACGGTCAGGGTCCGCGGCGGCTCCTCGGCGTACGGCAACAACGAGCCGCTGTACATCCTCGATGGCATGCCCTTCCAGCCGGGACCGAACGGCATCCTCAGCGGCGTTCACGCCAGCGATATCGAATCGATCAAGGTCCTGAAGGACGCGGCCGAGACCTCGATGTACGGCGCGCGCGGCGCCAATGGTGTCGTCATCATCACGACGAAGCGGGCGAAAGCGACCGCGCCCTGAGCGGAGAGCCGGCATCCCGCGAGCGCTCACCGCGGGCGCGCAGAAGTGGCCAGCGGCCGCGGTGCGCCGGTCGTTCGGAAGATCAGAGGGCGGTCGTTGTTTCTCGCGACGACGATGCGTCGACCCTGACCGGTGCGCAGCGTCGCGATGTCGCGCGCCTGGCCGGCAACGCGGAACCCGCTCACCCGTGGCGGCAGGGGCGTGAACCGCCCTCCGCTCCCGCCACGCAGGAAGAGCCCTTCGCTCGACGCCATGCGACCGATCTCCGGCCGGAAGCCCTCGAAGTTGCCGGCGAGCAGCAGATCGACATGTCCGTCGTGGTCCAGATCCTCGGCGAGAATGCCGTAGACGGGAGCGAGCTGCGCCTCGTCGGGCAACGGGGTGACGGTGAACGATCCGTCCCCATTGTTGTGCACGACCGACGTCGCGAAGGTGAAGGCGCGTTTCTCGATCGCTCCCTCGCGCTCGGCGGGGGTCAGCAGATCGGCCATGGTGGCGCGTGCATAGTCCGCGTACCGCGGGAAACGTGACCGCAGCGAGGGGATGACCTCCGCGAGCTCGTCACGCATCGCGATCGGATAGCTCACACCATTGTTGTAGCAGGCGAGCACCTGCGCGACGGTGCCTGTCCCCGCGAAATCCTTCACGAGCATCGTCGTCGGCTCACGCTGGCTCGCCTGGAGGCGACCATTGAGCCCGAGATTCCCGACGATGAAATCGACGCGGCCGTCGCCGTCCACGTCCGTCGCGACGATCCGGTTCCACCATCCCTCGGTCTTCTCGAGCCCGCGCACGGCGAGCCGCTCGAGGCGGCCGCCGCCGATGTTCCGGAAGACGGTGATCGGCATCCACTCGCCGACGACGACCAGATCGGGCCGGCCATCGCCGTCCACGTCGCGCCAGACGGCGTCGGTGACCATGCCGACATGCGCGAGTTCGGGCGCGAGCTCCGCGGTGGCGTCACGGAAGTGTCCCGTGCCGTCGTTCACGAGGAGCATGCTCTTCGGGTCGGTGCCATATCGCCACGGCACGACGCGGCCCCCGACGAAGAGATCGACGTCGCCATCGCCGTCGTAGTCGGCCGCGACGACGCGCGAGCCGCTCTCCGTCTCGGCGGGGAGGTAGCCCTCCGTCTTGCGGAAGTGCCCATGACCGTCGTTCAGGTACAGCCGATCCTGGAGTGCCGGCGCGCCGTCCGAGAACTCGTTCCCGCCACTGACCACGTAGAGGTCCGGGTGTCCGTCGCCGTCGGCGTCGAAGAAGACCGCGCCGAGATCTTCCGAGATTGCGTCGCGCGCGAAGACTGCCTCGTCCGTGCTGACGAAGGCGCCGCCGCGCCGCTGGACGAGCAGCTTCCCGGGCTGCTCCTTGGCCCCGCCGATGAAGACGTCGTCCAGCCCGTCACCGTTCACGTCGCCGACCGCGAGGTACGGGCCCTCGGTCGAGAGCATCTTCGGGATCAGCGGCTCACGGTCGAAGTCGACGAAATCGTTCTCGTGATGGACGAAGTCGAACGCAGTCGTGGCGGTGACGTCGGTGAACGTCGGCGTCGCGACCGGCTGCGGCGCTGGCGGGCGCGCGCTGGCGTCGCGCTGGTGGACGATGATCGACTGGTCCGACGCCACCTTCGCGAGCATGCCGACGCGGCCGTCCGGCCACTCGACCACGACCGAGTCCACGACGGCATGGGTTCCCAGCCCGAAGTCGAGCACATAATCCACGCTCGACTGGAAGCCGCGTACCGGCGATTCCTCCTCGGTCAGCGTATCGGCGCCGGCGTAGGCGGTGACGCGGGCGCCGACGCCGAACCTGTTGCCGCCGTCGCCGTCGAGGCGGACGCGCAGGTAATGGTGGTCGGGATGGATGCGACGCGCGTCGTTCCGATAGACAAACGCTTCCTGATTGACGTTGTTGACGACGAGGTCCGGAGCGCCGTCGCCGTCGAGATCTCCGTACGCGGCGCCGCTCGACACGCTCGGGGTCGCGAGTCCCCACGGCGTCGCGACGCTCGCGAACCGCATACCGCCGAGATTCCGGAAGGCATAGTTGGCGATCGGCGTGGTCGTCATCGCGTCGATCAGTCGCGAGAAGTCGGCGCGCGTTCGCCCGGCCCCCGTCGCCGCGCGCATCGTCCCGCCGTCGGCGAGAAAGGCGAGATAGTCCTGCGAGGTCACATCCTTCGCGAGGCCATTGCTGACGAAGATGTCCTTCCGTCCGTCGAGATCGAAGTCGGCGATGAGCGCGCTCCAGCTCCAGTCGGTGCGCGAGACCCCGGCCATCTGGCCGATGTCGGTGAAGGTGCCGTCGTGGTTGTTCCGCTGGAGCATGTTCCGCATCAGCTGGTGGTGGAAGCCGTTGCGGACCTTCGTCTGATAGACCTCCCACGACTCGAAGGTGGACATGGACTTCAGGCGAAACTCGTTCTCGGGGAGCATGTCGGTGGTGTAGAGGTCCGGCCACCCGTCGTTGTCGAGGTCCGCGGCGTCGACGCCCATCGAGAAGTAGCTCAGCACCGGCATCTGGCGGTCGAGCGCCTCGCTGAACGTGCCGTCGCGATCGTTCATGTACAGGTAGTCGCGCTCGAAGAAGTCGTTCGACACGTAGATGTCCGGCCAGCCGTCGCGGTTGAAGTCGGCCACGACGACGCCGAGCCCGAACGCGATCTCCGGGCTGTGGATGCCCGCCGCCGCGCTGACGTCGGTGAAGTGGCCGCCGTCATTGCGAAGGAGCTTCGCGCCGCCGTTCGGGTCGCGGACGTCGCGCGTGTTGCGGATGCCGAAGCTGCTGACGGCACGCGGCGAGTTGTTCACGAGGAAGAGATCGAGGTCGCCGTCGTGGTCGTAATCGAGGAAGACGGCCTGCGTCGAGTAACCCTCGTCGGCGACGCCGTAGGACCTGGCCATCTCCTTGAATACAGGGACTCCGTCGCGGTCCGGTCCCTGATTGATCCAGAGTTGGTTGGCGCGACGTGCCGGCGGGAAGGGGCCGGCACGGCAGATGTAGATGTCGAGCAGCCCATCGCCGTTGACGTCCGCGAGGGCGACGCCGGTGGTCCAGCTGTCGCCTTCCGCGGCGATCCCCGCGGCCGCGGTGACATCGCGGAAATGAAAGTTTCCCTCGTTGAGAAAGAGCGAGGGACCCTCCTCGTTCGAGGTGAGAACGATCTCGGGCCGCCCGTCGCCGTTGAGATCCCCGATCGCGACGCCGCCGCCGTTGTAGTAGTTCCGATACGTGAAGACGTTCCGGTCGCTGCGATCGTGGACGCGGTTAGCGAACCGGACACCGGTCACCGCGGCTGGCAGTCGCTGGAAGAGCTGGTCGGCCGACGCGGGCGGGTCGACCGACTGGATCAGGTGGTCGGGGCTCGGCTCACGACCGGAGCAGGCAGCGACGATGCCGAGTACAGCGAGTGCGAGCTGACACGGCAGGCGACGGGCGAACGAGCGAGGGAGGAGACGAGGACCGAAAGACATGCGGTGGATGTCGGGCACGCACAGCCGTCA
>JABFXM010000613.1 GCA_013361745.1 Gemmatimonadaceae bacterium
GGATGCTCGTCGCGCGCAGCATGCAGGGGATCTTTCTCGTCGCGCTCGTCGCCGCCGTGATCGCCGCGTTCGTGGGATTCTCGCTCACGGTGCCCTTCGATCAGCCGTCCGGGCCGGCGATCATCGCGGTGTCGGGGGTGCTCGCGCTGCTTGCCTGGGGAGTGCGCAGGCTGCAGCGCCGCTGACCGCGTCCTTGCTCCCCGTCCCCGCGATCGGTATAGGTAGTGCGGCCCGGGTTCGCAACAGGCCGCGACCACAACCGAGCGCTGGACGGTGAGCGATGCACGCGCGCGACTCGTACGAAGCTCTCGCATTCTCGATCGAGCGGGCGATCCTCTCCGATCTCGCGCCGACCGCCCCGCGTCCCGAGCTCGCGCCGACGATCGAGCAGACGCTGCTCGCCGAAGCGCGGGCGAACGAGAAGCGGCTCTCCTTCCTCCGTGTCGCGATCGTCGCCGCGTACCTCGGCGCGTCGCTCGTCGGACTCCTTCGCGGCGCCGGCGGCGCGGCGACCGCCCCGCGACTCGCCGCCGTGGCGCTCGGAACGCTCTGGCTGACCGTCACCGCGGCGCTCGCGTTCCGCCTCCGCGCCGGCTGGTGCCCGAAGTGGCTCGAGTACGCGGGGCCCGCGCTCGACGCGACCATGATCTGGGTCGGCTTCATCGTCGCCGCCGCGGGGCGCGAGGACCTCGCGAGCCCCGTTCCGCTGGGCGTCGTCGTCGTCGTGGCGATCCTCGCCGTGCTGCTCACCGTGTCCGGTGCGCTGCGCCTGTCGCGCTCCTCGGCGGAGCTGAGCACCGCGCTCGCGATCGGCGTCTTCGTCTACGCGGCGGTCGCGTCGGGACTTGCGCTGCACCACGTCGTCCTCGCCGCCGGGACGATCTTCCTCATCGGCGCGCTCGGCACCAGCGTCGCGACCCTGCTCAAGCGCGTCGTGACGACGCAGGTCGAGCGGTCCACGCTCTCGTCGATGTACCGTGAGGCGCAGCAGACGATCGACGCCCGCGAGCAGGTGCTGAAGATCGTGTCGCACGACCTGCGCAACCCGCTGCATACGATCTCGATGAGCACGAGCCTGATGCTCGAGGTCCCGCTCGGCGACGAGGAGCGGGTGAAGCGGCTGAACATGATCAAGCGCGCGGGCGAGCGGATGAACCGGATGATCCAGGATCTCCTCGACGTCGCGAAGTTCGACGCGGGCCGCCTCGCGATCGAGCCGCGCCCCGTGTCGGCGTCGGCGCTGGTGAACGAGGCGGTGGAGATGCTGCGCCCGATCGCCGCCGAGCGGAAGCTCGCGCTCGACGCGACCGTCGCCGACGAGCTTCCGGCGACGCAGGCGGACGCGGGCCGTGTGCTGCAGGTGCTCTCGAACCTCGTCGGCAACGCGATCAAGTTCACGCCGGCGGGCGGACGCATCGCGATCCGCGTCGACAGCGCGGGCGGCGTCGCGCGCTTCGCGGTGAGCGATACCGGCCCCGGGATTCCGACGGCGCAGCTCCCGCTGATCTTCGGCCGCTTCTGGCAGGCGAACCCGAACGACCGCCGCGGCATCGGCCTCGGGCTCGCGATCGCGAAGGGGATCGTCGAGGCGCACGGCGGCCGCATCTGGTGCGAGAGCCGGCTCGGCGAGGGGACGACGTTCTATTTCACCCTCGCCGCGGGCGCGGACACGCGGCGGTCGACGGAGTCGCTGGCGGGGCTGCGGATGTCGCGGGCGGAGGTCGAGGTGCCGGTGCAGCGTTAGGCGGCGCCCTGCTGCGCGCCGCCTGACGCGAGCAGCGCTGGCTCAAGGGCCGGCGATGCAGCAGCCCTCGGCGCAGGTGACCCAGGTATCGGAGGTGGCGTATGGCCGCGGCCGCGCCGGTAGCGTGAACGGCTCGTAAGCCGCCGTGCGGAAGTACGACGCCGTGCGTACCTCATTCCGCGGGACCATGAGCGACGCCACGTCTTCCCTGCTCCGGTCGCAGTTCCAGAACTTCGCGCGCGCCGGTCGGCCGGTTTTCACGTCCCGGTGCATGCACTGCCCGAACGGCCATTCCTTCGCGTTCAGCACACGGAGGGCGGCGCCCGGCTTGTAGGTCCGCTCGACGAAGCGTGACCGATAGTGGCCGCTCCCATCCTTGTCGACGACCCACCAGGTATGACGCGACCCTCCGAAGCCGAACTTTGCTTCGTGCCGCGCCGATGCGCTGTAGTTGATGACGCGCGCCACGATCAATCCCGCCGCGGGTATGTCGTCATGCTTCCACTTGTCCATCCCGATATCGGGCTGGATATAAACCACAGCGGAGTCCTGACCGGTGCACGGCACGTCGCCCGCTGCCGTCGAGTCCACACACGGCAGGTACGCCACCTCGGTGCTGTAGACATCGGTATGGTACACCAGCTTCGACAGATACTTGCGGAGATCACCCTCCGAAAGCGTCGTGATCTCGGCGGTCAGCGTCGGCGTCTGGCGGTGCCGAAAGGTGGTCACCTCCGGCATCCCGAGGGGACCGCCGAGGTATTTTGGCTGCGTCGCAAGCGTGTCGTTCTCGCGCTCCGCCATCGCGACGCGTGACGTGTCGAATTTCACCGATTGCACGGTCACGTACGGTTTGGAGCAGGTGGCGACCGCGCCGGCCACCACCAGTACGCCAACATTGACGATGAGGCCGTGACAGCGTCGACTGCGAGCCATGCTTCGCACCTCGAGTGGAAGGGTGATTCCGCGCAGCTGCCGGTAAATCAATCGGATCTGGAAGACGCGTGCGCCAGCTCGCGCATGCGACGCAGTTGTGGCTCGAGTTCGGGATCGGCGTGCGCCCAGAGCGTGGAGACGACTCCGCCCCACCGCGCTGCCGTCGCCGAGTCTCCGCGCGCGTGCGCGAGCTCTGCTCGCAGCACCATCGCCCGCACCAGCGCCGCGCTTTGTGACGGAAGATCGAGAAGATATTCTCCGAGCGTCGGCGTCGCCTCGAGCGTGAGATCGAGGTGATCGATCGCCTCGCTCGTGTCCCCCACCGCGACGAGGAGCCAGCTCTCGAGATAGGTGTAGTCGATCGTGACGTCGCCGGGCCGATCGTGCGCGCGGCTTCCCTGCACCTCGCGATAGAGCGCGCGCACCCGGGCGGTGTCGCCGAGCGCGAGCGCCTGCTCCATCGACACGATGCGATCCCCGCCGCTCTTCACACCGAGCAGCGAGTAAGCGCCGAGGCAGGGCGCCGCGAACCGCAGCGGCCAGCGCAGCAGCGCATCGTGGAGGTTCTGACGCTGCACGGAATCGGCGACGTAGCTTGCCAGCCGCGCGTCGACGCGTCGCGGGAACCCGCGCAGCGCGTCGACACAGGCACCGCTGATGGCGAAGGCGTAGGAGCTCGCCGCGTCCTGCAGCATCGGCGCCGGCAGCGCCAGCGGCTCGCCCGTCGGCGACGTGAGCGAGTACGCGTCGGAGCCGCCGTGCGCCGCGAGGATCTCGGCGGTCAGGCGGATCCGCCCGCTCAGCGCTGCGGGGCCGAGCAGCGCGGCGCTTGTGTCGTCGGCGGGACGTGTCGTGGCGGCAAAGAGCGAATCGACGAGCTTCGCCGCCGCGTCCCACCGTCCGCTCTTCACGAGCAGACGCGCCTCCGTGCGTGCGAGCGCGCGCGCCTGTTCGCCGTCGGCCACGAGCGCGCGGGCACGTCGGATCTCCTGCAGCGCGGAAAGTGCCACCTTCCCGGCGCCCCCCAGCTCGTCGGTCGCTTCGAGGAGCCCGGCGAGCGCGACGTGCGCATCCACGCTCGAGGGCGCGCTCTCCGCCCATGCGGCGTACAGGCGGCGAAGGATCGCGCGGTCGTGCTCGATCGCCTGCGCCTTGCGCGGGGGACGCACGTCGCCGCGTCCGCTCAGGAAGTCGGCGTAGGGACGCGGGACGAAGGCGAGCGTGTCGCCCTCGAGCGACGGATACGCGGCGAAGCGCGCGCCCGAGCCGTCGATCGCCTCCCCGGGCCGATAGCGATTGCCCGCGGTGAAGAGGACGTCCGCGAGTCGTGAGTACACGAACGCCGGCTGCGGCGGTGTGCGATCCTCGACGACGTGCATGTATGCGCGGTACGCCTCCTGGATGCTCGACCTGAAGCGATAACCGCTCGGGCTCGACGGATCGCGAAGGACCGCGCGGTCGCGCGACTGACATTCGCCGACGCCGAACCACCCGATGACGCGCGTGGAGTCCGTCGCGGTGACGCGCCGATACGCGTCGCATGCGTCGGGAAAGTGGTCCTCCGCCAGCGCGAGCTGCGCCGCGGCGATGAGCGAGTCGCGCGAGCCGAGCTTCGCGCTCAACTCGACCGCCCGGCGCGCCGTGGCGCGCCAGGCTGTCGACGGGCGCCCGGCCCACATGTCCACCATCGCGAGCCAGAGCTGCGCCTGCGCGTTGTCGGGATCGGCCTCCGCGGCCGCGCGGAACTCCGCGGCCGCGGTGGCGAGGTCCCATCCCGCGATCGCCCGACGTCCGCGGTCGTACGCGAGCCAGGCGGGCAGCGAGGGTCGCGTCTCGTCGGCGTCGTCGCGCCAGGGCAGCTCGGATCCCGACCGCAGCATCGCGTTCGCGAGCCGGCGCAGCGTCATCCGCGACGGGCCCGCGGCGACGGCGAGGGTCGCGCTCTCGTGACGCACCTCGTTCCGCGACGCCACGTCGTAGAGCGTCACTCGCACCTCGACGCTGTCCCCATGTCGTGCGGTCTCACCGATCACCGCGCGCGCCGCGCCGAGCTCGGCGGCCGCCGAGAGCGCCACGGCGGTAGACATAGGCGCGGGCCCCGCGCCCCCAGCGGTCGCCGGCCGCGGCGGGCGTACGATCTGCACCCCGTCCCACTCGCCTAACGCGTCGGCGAGCCGGTCGGCGATGAGCGACGTGTCGGCGTCACCGGCGCGAGTGACCAACGGCAACAACGCGTATCGTCCCGGGTCGAGGGTCCGCTCCGACCCGGTGCGAACGCGTCCGAGCGCCACCGCCACCCCAGCGACCACGAGCACCAACGCGAGCCCCAGTGCGGCGAGCAGCGCGGGCGAGCGTGCCGGCGTCGTCGGTTTCGGCGATTCGACCGCTTCTTCCTTTCCCTCCAGCGCCTCCGCGAACTCCCGCGCCGTCCGGAACCGATCCGCCGGCACCTTCTCCATCGCGCGCTGCACCGCGGCGTCCACCGCCTTCGGACAGTGCGGGCGCTGCTCGCAGATCGACGGCGGCGTCGCGGTGAGATGCTGCGCCAGCACGGCCTGCGCGGTCGCGCCGCGGAAGGGCGGCGTCCCCGCGACCATCTCGTACAGCACGCACGCCAGACTGTAGACGTCGGCGCGGGCGTCGACGTCCGGGTCGGCTGCCGCCTGCTCGGGGCTCATGTACGCGGGCGTCCCCACCGCCACCGCGGACTCGGTGAGTCGCCGCGACGACGCGGCGTACAACGCGCGCGCCAGCCCGAAGTCGGCGACGAGCACGTGCTTGCCCGTGAGCAGGATGTTCTCCGGCTTGATGTCGCGGTGCACGACACCGTGCGCGTGCGCGTAGTCGAGCGCGTCGCCGACCTGGCGCGTTATCGCGAGCGCCTCGTCGATCGGCAGCTGATGCTCGCGGTCGAGACGCGCGCGCAGCGTCTCTCCGTCGACGAAGGGCATCACGTAATACAGCAGCCCTCCGGGCGCGGAGCCGGAGTCGTGCAGGGTGAGGATGTTGGGATGCGTGAGCTTCGCCGCGACGTCGATCTCGCGCAGGAAGCGCTCGGCGCCGACGGACGACCCGAGGTCCGGGCGCAGCACCTTCACCGCGACGCGACGGCCATGCTTCACGTCGCGCGCGAGGTACACGATCGCCATCCCGCCATGACCGAGCTCGCGCTCCAGCTCGTAGCGGCTGGCGAGAGCGGCGGCCAGGTCGTCGTGCACGTCGATCACACGCTCACCCCGGGTCGGGCTGCCCGAACATATGCCACCCCGATTGGGAGCGCCAGCGACGAAGTCGCCGCTGGCGTGCCCCTCGCCCCTCTCGCGCGCACTCTCACGGGCACAACGATGACAACGACGTCCTCTCACGATACCAGCAAGCCGGCGCTCGCCAGCGGCACTTTCACCATCGGCGGTGATCTCCCCGTGCACCGCCTCGGCTTCGGCGCGATGCGCATCACCGGCAAAGGCATCTGGGGTCCGCCGCCCGACAAGCGCGAAGCGATCGCCGTCCTCCGCCGCGCGCTCGACCTCGGCATCGACCTCATCGACACCGCCGACTCGTACGGACCCAACGTGAGCGAGCAGCTCATCGCCGAGGCGCTGCACCCGTACCCCGCCGGCCTCGTCATCGCGACGAAGGCTGGCTCGAGCGTCCCGGGCCGGACCAGTGGACGCCGAACGGGCGTCCCGAACATCTGCGCAGGGCGTGCGAGGGAAGCCTCAAGCGGCTGAAGCTCGACCGCATCGATCTCTATCAGCTGCATCGCATCGACCCGAAGGTCCCGGCTGAGGACCAGCTCGGCACCATGCGCGACCTGATGCAGGAGGGAAAGATCCGCCACGTCGGCCTCTCCGAGGTCAGCGTCGCCGAGATCACCCTCGCGCGCGGGATCGTGCCGATCGTGACGGTGCAGAACCGCTACAACCTCGTCGACCGCCAGTCGGAGGAGGTGCTCGACCATTGCGAGCAGCAGGGGATCGGCTTCATCCCGTGGTTCCCGCTCGCGACGGGGAAGCTCGCGAACGCCGACGGGCCGCTCGCGCGCGCGGCGGAGCGCCTGCGTGCGACGCCGGCGCAGATGGCGCTCGCCTGGCTCCTCGCGCGGTCGCCGGTGATGCTGCCGATCCCGGGGACGTCGAGCGTGGCGCACCTCGAGGAGAACACGGCGGGCGCGCTCCTCGAGCTGAGCGCGAGCGAGGTGAAGGAGCTGAGCGAGACGGCTTGAGCGACGCACGTCCGGGGTATCCGCCGCGGGGGCTGATCTGGCTGCTCACCGCGGCGGGAGGCATCAGCGTCGCGAACCTGTACTACAATCAGCCCCTCCTCTCCGACATCGCCTCCGAGCTGCACACCACGGAGCGCGCGGCCGGCGCGGTGGCGACGCTGACGCAGGCGGGCTATGCGGTCGGACTGCTTCTCTTCGTGCCGTTAGGCGACGTCGTCGAGCGGCGGCGGCTGATCGTGCTCCTGCTCGTCGCGGTGGCGATCGCGCTCGCCGGCGGCGGTGAGCCCGACCCTCGCGATCCTCGCCGCGATGAGCTTCGCGATCGGGGTGACGACGGTCGTCCCGCAACTCATCATCCCCTTCGCGGCGGGGATGGCGGCGGCGCGCGTGCGCGGCCGCGTCGTCGGCACGGTGGTGTCGGGGATCCTCGTCGGGATCCTCGCCGGACGCGTCGTCGCCGGCGCCCTCGGCCACGCGGCCGGATGGCGCGCGGTCTTCGGCGCCGGCGCGGTCGCGATGATCGTGCTCGCGGTCGTGATGCGAGCGCTGCTTCCCCTCGCGCCGCCGGCCGCCGAGCGACTGGACTACGGCGCCCTGCTCCGATCGTTAGGCACGCTCTTCCGCGGCGAGCCCGTCATCCGCGACGCGTCGCTCATCGGTGCGCTGAGCTTCGCGTCGTTCAGCGCCTTCTGGACGACGCTCGCCTTCCGTCTGCGCGAGCCTCCGCTCGACTACGGCCCCGCGGTCGCCGGCGCCTTCGGTCTCATCGGCCTCGTCGGCGCGGCGGCGGCGCCGCTGGCGGGCCGGCTCGCCGACAGGCGGAGCCCGCGGCAGACGATCGGCATCGCCCTCCTCGTCAACGTCTCGGCGTGGGTCGTCATGCTCGTCGCCGGACACACGCTCGCCGGGATCGCCGTCGGCGTCATCCTGCTCGACGCGGGCACGCAGGCGGCGCAGGTGTCGAATCAGGCGCGCGTGTACGCCCTCCCCGCCGAGGCGCACGGCCGCTACAACACGATCTACATGGTCTGCTACTTCGTCGGCGGTTCGCTCGGCTCCGCCGCGGCGACGATCGCGTGGGGCGCAGCGCGCTGGACGGGGGTCTGTGCCGTCGCGTTAGGCGCGCTCGGCCTGGCGCTGGCGGCGTGGCGGCGCGGCGCGCGAGCCGGGGC
>JABFXM010000197.1 GCA_013361745.1 Gemmatimonadaceae bacterium
GAAGTATCGTTCCGCGCGCAATGCGACGAGCTCCATCCCCGTGTCGTCCATGAACTCCCCCGCCGCGGCGATCGCTGCTCGCACCGCGCCGCGCACCGGCAGCCCGTGTGCGACGTCGTCGTAGTCGAGCGCGGTGATCGAGATCCCGTCGTCGGCGAGCGCGCGCAGCAGCGCGGTGCGCCGGGCCTCGTAGGTCTCGACGATGACTCCCTCGAGCTCCATCAGCACGGCGCGCGGGCTGCTCACCCCGGCTCCTTCGTCGGCCCCTTGCTCGCCGCGTAGGATGCGTCGAGCAGATCGATCGGATGCACGGTCCGCGTCGCGCTCCGCGCGCGCGCGAGTCCCGCGCCGATCTGCATCAGGCACCCGGGGTTTCCCGTGGCGACCAGGCTCGCGCCGGTGCGCGCGATGTGCGCGAGCTTCGGCTCGAGCACGGCCGACGACACCTCCGGCTCGACGAGGTTGTAGATCCCCGCTGCCCCGCAGCACTGGTCGCTCTCGACGAGGGGAACGAGCGTCATCCCCGGGATCGACTTCAACACCGCGAGCGGCGGCGCGACGACGCGTTGCGCGTGCTGGAGGTGGCAGGGCGCGTCGTACGTCACCGTGAGCGGAAGCCGGCCGCCAGTCGCCGGGCCGGCGACGGCGAGCATCTCGCTCACATCGCGCACGCGCGCGCTCACCGCGGCGGCCCGTTCCGCGTACTCGGGATCGTCGGCGAGGAGCTGGCCGTACTCCTTCATCATCGCGCCGCAGCCGGCGGCGTTCACCGCGATCGTTTCCGCGCCGCTGTTCGCGAAGGCGTCGACGTTCGCGCGGGCCAGCGCTCGCGCGCTCTCGAGATCACCGGCGTGCGCGTGGAGCGCTCCGCAGCAGCGCTGGCCCGGGGCGTCCGTCATCCGCCAGTCGTTCGCCGCGAGCACACGTTCCGTCGCGCGGTTGGTCTCCTCGAACAGACCCTCCATCACGCACCCCCGGAGGATCGCCGCGCTGCCTCGCGCGCCGCTGCCGCGCGGCTCGTAGCGCGGCCGCCTCACCGCGCCGCGGGTCGCGGCGAGCATCGCCATCGCGAAGCCGAGCTTCCCCGGAAGCCGGCCGAGCAGCGCCGGAATCCGCGTCGCGCGCAGGAGCTTCGCGCCGGCGAGCGCCGGCCGGAGCGCCCACTCCCGGCGGAACACCGCGAGCACGAGCCGCGCGACCAGCGGATGCCGGCCGGCGATCGTCGCGCGCGTCGCCTCGAGGAGATGGCCGTATGGAACGCCGGACGGACAGGCGGTCTCGCAGCCGCGGCACCCGAGGCAGCGGTCGATGTGCTCGCGCACCGACGGATCGTCCGGCGGGAGCGAACCCTCGACGACGGCCCGCATGAGGAGGATGCGGCCGCGCGGGCTATCGTTCTCGTCGGCGAGCGCGAGATAGGTCGGGCAGGCCTGCAGGCAGAAGCCGCAGTGCACGCATGCGTCGATCCCCGCCTTCGCCAGGTCGAGCGGGGTGCCGGGCACCGCGCACGCGGTACGCGTCGAATGCGTGTGCGCGAGCGGCGGCTCGCTGACCGCCGCCCGCGGCAGCCGTCCCGTTCCGGTGGACCAGTCCTTCACGCCGCGCCCTCGCCAAAGATGCCGCGATTCAGGATGTGCATCGGATCGAAGGCGTCGCGAGTGCGGCGCGACAGGCGGTCGTCCGTCGGGCTCGGCGCGAGCTCGCCCCACCGCTCCGGCGGCAGCTTCTCCCAGATCCAGGTGCGCGGCGCGGCGAAGTGCGCACGGGTCCGCGCGATCAGCGCCGTGAGCACGCCTAACGTTTCCGGCGGCAGGATGCAGCGGATCACGCCGCGCGAGAGCGTCGCGTGGAGGAAGGTCCGGCTGGCGAGCGCCTGCGGCGCGAGCGCGTCGCCGAGCAGCGCGGGAAGCGCCACCGGCAGCGTCGAGACCCGAACGACCGTCGCGCCCGGGGGCTCGATTGCGCGCAGCCGCGCCCAGACATCGCCGTCCACCGCCGCAACGTCGCCGAGCGTCGCCAGCTCGCGCCGCTGCGCGGCGACGAGCGGCTCGTTGCCGGCGAGCCGCGCGAGGACGAGCGGCCCGTCGCCGAC
>JABFXM010000525.1 GCA_013361745.1 Gemmatimonadaceae bacterium
TAGATCTCCTCGACGCGCTCGAACGCGAGGCCGGATCCGATCGGGTGCTTCCGCTGCTCGGTATGCGCGTCCTTCGGCGGCGACGTGAGCGACACCCCCGCCATCAGGTCGCCAATGCCCGCGCGGGTGCTGCGCGCGTCCGGTCGCTGCTTGGGCGCGGCGGCCGGGGTTTTCTTTGCCGTCGTCGGGCCGTCGTTCATGCTACGCTCGCATGTTCCTGATGGGGGGTACGTGCGCCGCGACTCGGTGCGGGCGCGGCGTCGGAGTCGCCCTGATCCTCGGATCGATCGGCGACGTGCGTTGCGTCGGCGGCGGTGTCCGCGGCGACACCGGTGCGCTCGACCAGCTCGCCGGCGATCTGCCGGAACCAGCCGCGCACCTCGGCCGCACCCCGGCCGGCGTAGAACTCGATCGGCGTCTTGAGACGTTGCGCCTCGGCGAAGACGATCCGCTCAAGGAGGGGTGGCTCGAGGACGGCCGCGCCGAACTGCTTGCGGTACTCCTCGACCCAGGCTGCATGCTCGCCAGTCGTTGGGCGGACGCCGTTGACGATCAATCCGTCGATGACCAGGTCCGGATTCACCTTCTCCTGGACGGCGTGGACGGTGCGCATCAGGTCGCGGATGCCATCCGCCGAGTACTCGTGCGGCTGGACGACGAGGACCACGCCGTCGGAGGCGGCGATGGCGATCTGGAGCCAGAGCCCTAGCGATGGCGGGGTGTCGATCAGGATGACGTCGATCCCTTCGGGCGCCCGCTCGCGGAGGATGCGCCGGCCTTCGCGTACGAGGGCGTCCCACTGCTCCTCGGAAAGCTTCTTCTCCCAGTAGGCCAGCTCTGGCGATCCTGGAAGGACGAAGAGCTTCGGGTGCTGGGGCGCCTGAAGCATCGTCTCCTCGATCGAGGCGCCGCTGTACAGGACGGTCCAGATGTCGCCGCGCGATTCGTAGTGGCGGCCGAGGAGGGTCGACGTCGCGTTGGTCTGGCCGTCGAAGTCGATCAGGAGGGTGTTGAGGCCATAGTGGCCGGCAAGCGCACCCGCGAGGTTGATCGTGCAGGTCGTCTTGCCGACGCCGCCCTTCTGGAGCGCTACGGAGATGATTCGGCTCAAGTGGACAGACCCCTCCCGAAGTTGGACTCTCCGCAGTTTTGCGGCAGAACCATCAATCCTGATCGCATGGTCCGCGACAGTATGTGTATTTGGAGATCAGTACGCAAGTTCAGCCCATCTCCTGCGTGCATCTGGAAGTTTTGCGGCAGAACCCGGGAGTCGTCATGAGTTGAACCGGACTGAGCAATTCACGCTCGGCACGCTGTGAGCCGCGAGCCGGTTGCGGTTTCGCCGTGCAACGGGACGGCCTATACTCTGGGCCCTAATGCCCACCCGAGCGGATCTGTGAATCTCTTGAGAGAGAGCTGTGGCGTGCTTTGCGCGCGCCCTGAGTAATTCATATGGGCGAGTCGAAGCCATTCGTCGTTGTCTCCGACGTTCATCTCGGCGGCGTACCGCGGGAGGTCGAGCGGCAGTTCCGCGCGTTCCTCCGGTACGTCGCCGGGTCGGCGAGCGGCCTCTTGATCAACGGCGACCTCTTCGACGTCTGGCTGGCCACCCGGCACTTCGTCGTCCGGCATCACGTGCGTGTGCTCGCCGCGATCGCCGACGTGGTCGATGCCGGCGTGCCCGTGTACTTCGTCGGCGGGAACCACGACGCGCTCGAGCTCGGTGGCGCCGCGCTGCGCGACGATCTTGGCGTCACGCTGCTCGACGAGCCGGCCCACGTCCGGCTGGGCGCCTGGAGCGCCCTGGTCATTCATGGCGACGGCGTTCCGCTGCGAGGCTCGGGCTACCCGACGTACCGGAAGCGGCACCCGGTCCTCCGGAGTCGCGCGTTCCGCTGGGCGGCGCAGCGAGTCTTCCACGTCGATCGGATCTACGACCGCGTCGCCGCGTGGTCGGGCACGCGCGAATTCGTGGAGCGCCATCGGCGAGGCGAAGGGTCGGGGCCGAAGCCCGCGGCTGCGCCACTGGAGTCGTGGGCGCGCGATGCGTTGGCCGCCGAGCACGACGTCGACATCGTACTCGCGGGGCACA
>JABFXM010000194.1 GCA_013361745.1 Gemmatimonadaceae bacterium
CCCCCCCCCCCCCCCCCCCCCCGACCCCTTCACTACAGGTATCGCTCCCGCACGATCCTCCGATGATGCACCTCGTGCCCCGCCGTGATCCAGGCGAGTGCGCGCACAGAGACGGGCTTCTCGCTCGCGATCCCGCGACGGTCCCACGCCTCCACCGGCAACCCGCTCAGCAGCTCGAGCGTCGACTCGCGCACCGCGAGGAGCTCAGTGAGCAGCCCGTCCATCGATCGCGCGTTCGCGCCCGCCAACGGCGTGTACGCGTTCTCGTCGAAGCTCGCGAGGGGCGTGCTGTCGCCGCGCCCGATGCGGAGCGCCCGATACATGAAGATCCGCTCCGCGTCGGCGATGTGCAGCACGACGTCGCGGATGCTCCACTTCCCCGGTGCGTATCCGGCCGTCGTTCGCTCCGCGGGAATCCCGCGCAGGAAGTCCACGGTCTCGATGATCTGCGACGCGAGCGTCGCGACGATGTCCCCCGGCTCGACCAGCGCGACGTAGCGGCCGTAGTACTCGGCGAACTCCCCGCTCTGCGGCGCGAGTGATCGACGCTCGATCGTCGCGGGGTTCGGGGCGCGGTATGGATCGTTCTTCTGGGTGCGCTGCGGCATGGCTCTCCGTGATGGCGTCAGTCCGTGGTCCCGACCAGCGGCCGGCGAATCAGCGCCCGGTACACGGTGCGCGCCGCGATGCGCGCGCCGGCGCGATTCGGGTGGATGCCGTCCGCCTGGTTCAGTGAAGGATCGCCCGCGACACCCTCGAGAAGGAAGGGGACGAGCTCGACGTGATTCTTCTGCGCGAGCTCCGGGAACATCGCGTGGAACTGGCGCGTGTAGCGCGCGCCTAGGTTGGGCGGCGCCTCCATCTGCACGAGGAGCACGCGTGCCCGCGGTCGCGCCGCGCGGATGCGGTCGAGGATCGCCTGAATGTTCTCCCGCGCCGCCTCCACCGACAGCCCGCGCAGCCCGTCGTTCGCGCCGGTCTCGAGGACGATGACGTCCGCGGGATTCCGCAGCACCCAGTCAATGCGAGCGCGCGCTCCCGCCGAGGTCTCCCCGCTCACGCCGAGGTTGATCACGTGCGCGGGTATTCCCGCGGAATCGAGCATTCGGCCGACGACCGCCGGGAAGGCGTCGGACGGATCGTCCAGACCGTATCCCGCCGTGAGGCTCGTTCCGATGAAGAGCACCGTCGCGCCGCGCCCGGCCGGGGGACGAGTCTCGTCCGTGCGCGGCGACGCTCCGTTGCGGACTGCCGCCCCCGTCGCGAGACTCCCTTCTTCCATGGCCGTGTCGCCATGAGCGTCGCGCGGCGTCGCGCCGTCCCCGCGCGAACAGCTCGCGACGAGCAGCGCGAGCATGAGCGAGCCGATGATCGGACTGGCAGCTGACACATTCCTCCTGAACCAGTCGTTCATCGACTGACCTTCACTCGTACGCGTCATCATGCTCGAGGCTCGTTCTCTCACCAAGGAATATCCCAGCGGCGATCAGCGCCTGACGGTGCTGCGCGACGTCTCCTTCGTCATCCCCGATGGCGCGCGGGTCGCAATCGTCGGACCGTCCGGGAGCGGGAAGACGACCCTCCTCGGCCTGCTTGCCGGCCTTGATACCCCGAGCGCGGGCACCGTGCTCCTCGACGGCGAGGACATCGGGCGTCTCGACGAGGACGCGCGCGCACGCGTTCGTGGCGAGAAGGTAGGGTTCGTCTTCCAGAGCTTTCAACTCATCCCCTCGCTCAGCGCGCTCGAGAACGTTCAGGTTCCACTCGAGCTCCGAGGTGAGCGCGACGCAGCCTCCCGTGCGCGCGACCTGCTCGCCCGCGTTGGCCTCGGCGAGCGGTGGCATCACCTGCCGGCGCAGCTCTCCGGCGG
This sequence comes from Gemmatimonadaceae bacterium, assembly GCA_013361745.1. Lineage (GTDB taxonomy): Bacteria > Gemmatimonadota > Gemmatimonadetes > Gemmatimonadales > Gemmatimonadaceae > JABFXC01. Next base: position 1,871 of record JABFXM010000194.1, read on the forward strand.
GGAGCAGCAGCGCGTGGCGATCGCGCGCGCCTTCGTGAACCGGCCGAAGCTCCTCTTCGCCGACGAGCCCACCGGCAATCTCGACGCGACCACGGGCCAGCGGATCATCGAGCTGCTCGAGTCGCTGAATCGCGACGCCGGCACGACGATCGTGCTCGTCACGCACGACCTCGGCCTCGCCGCCCGCATGCAGCGTGTGATCCGCCTGCGCGACGGCGCC
>JABFXM010000280.1 GCA_013361745.1 Gemmatimonadaceae bacterium
GCGCCGCGGTGGGCGCGTCGAGCGCGGCGAGCGCGGCCTTCGCCGCGTCGTCGATCCGCACCGCGCGGACGATGCGCTTCATGAGCTGCACGCCGCGTGGCGACACGCTCAGGTTGCGCACGCCAAGGCCGAGCAGCGCGAACGCCATCAGCGGCTGCGACGCCATCTCGCCGCAGACGGCGACGTCGAGCCCGTACTCCGCCGCGACGTCCACCGTCCGGCGGATCAGCTGGAGCACGGCGGGGTGCAGCGCCGTGAAGCGCGCCGCGAGATTCGCGTTGCCGCGGTCCACGGCGAGCGTGTACTGGACGAGATCGTTCGTCCCGATGCTGAAGAAGCTGACGTCCTTTGCCAGGGTATCCGCGGAGAGCGCCGCGGCCGGCGTCTCGACCATCACCCCGAGGGGAATGTCGGCGCGGAACTCGGCGCCGCGCCGCGCCAGCTCCTCCATCGCCTCGGTGAGCAGGGTGCGCGCCTGCTGCACCTCGTCGCGCGTGACGATGAGCGGCAGCATGATCCGGACGTCGCCGTGCACCGCCGCGCGAAGGAGCGCGCGCAGCTGCGTCTTGAAGATCTCCGGCTGATCGAGGCACATGCGGATCGCGCGCCACCCGAGGAAGGGGTTCGCCTCGCTCGGAAATCCGCCCACCGGAAGCTTGTCGCCGCCGATGTCGAAGGTGCGGATGACGACCGGCCGCCCGTGGAACGCCTCGACGACGCGCCGGTACGCGCGGTACTGCTCGTCCTCGTCCGGCATCGTCGCGCGGCCGACGACGAGGAACTCGGTGCGCATCAGCCCCACGCCCTCGGCGCCGCTGTGCGCCGCGGCCTCCGCCTCGTCGGGGAGATCGACGTTCGCGCGAATCGTGATCTGCACGCCGTCGACGGTCACCGCCTCGACGTGGGCCAGCGTGCGCAGCTCGTCCTGCTCCTGCGTCTCGCGCAGGGCGCGATCGCGGTACTCCTCGATCTCCTCCGCTTCCGGATCGACGACGATCACTCCCGCCGATCCGTCGAGGATGATCCGCTCGCCCCCGTCGAGCCGCGTCGTGATGTCGCGCAGGCCGACGACCGCGGGGAGCCCGAGCGAGCGCGCGAGGATCGCGACGTGCGAGGTCCGCGTCCCCGCGTCCGTCGCGATCCCGACGATCGCCTCGCGATCGAGCTGCACGGTGAGGCTCGGCGTGAGATCGTGCGTGACGAGGATCGCCCCCGAGCCCTTGGGCAGGTCGACCGGGTCGTGGTCCGGGAGGCCGAGCAGGATCGAGAGGACGCGGATGTGAAGATCGGTGAGATCGCCGACGCGCTCGCGCAGCATCGGGGCGCTGGCGCCGGCGACGTGGCGGCGCCAGTCGAGCATCACGAGATCGAAGGCTTTCTCGGCGCCGAGGTTCTGGCGGATGTATGCTTCCGCGGCGCCGACCAGCTCGCGGTCCTCGAGCATCGACGCCTGCACGTCGAAGATCGCCGCCTCGTCGGCGCCGGCGTGGCGCTCGGCGCGCTCGCGCACCTGGTAGAGGCGCGCCTTCGCCCGCTCGATCGCCTCGTGGAGGCGCGCCATCTCGCGCGGGATCTGCTCGTCGCTGATGATGCGATAGCGAACCTCGGGCACCTCCCACTTCAGGAGGTACACGGGTCCGACCGCGATCCCCGGCGCCGCCGGGATCCCAGCGAGCGAGTGCTCCACTAGCTCTCTCCGAACTTGTTGGCGATGCAGGTCGCGATCGCGTCGACCGCGGCGTCGGCGTCCTCGCCGGAGGCGCGGATGTCGAGCTTGGACCCATACTCGGCCGCCAGCATCATTACGCCCATGATGCTCTTGCCGTTGACCTCGAGGTCGTCGCGCACGAGGGTCACCTCGCTCCTGAACTTCGCCGCGACCTTCACGATCTCCGCGGCGGGTCGAGCGTGGATGCCGTTCCTGTTCGCGATGCGTACGGAGCGTTCGGCCTTCATCGCACCACCGTGTATTGAGCGAGCGAGTACATGATCCAGATCGCGAGGATGATGAGAGCCAGTCGCCAGCCCTGCAGCCAGGTCGGGAGGCGGGCGGCGAGCGCGCCCATGAGGGCGACGACGATCACCGCGCC
>JABFXM010000096.1 GCA_013361745.1 Gemmatimonadaceae bacterium
AGCGCTTCTGCAGCTCCACCCAGTTCTTGACGGCGCCGAGGTAGTTGCCGTGGTGAAGCTCCCCCGACGGCTGAATTCCGCTGACGATCAGTGGCATCACGCGAACATAGAGACGCGCCCAATCGCGGGCAACCCGCGGGGCGCGGGCGAGGAAGTGCGCCCGACGCGCTCGACGCTCGCCTCCTCGACGCCGCCGTCGCCGCGGCGCAGTGCGCGGCGGAGGTCATTCGCGCCAACGCGGGAGGGCTGGCCGCTGCGCGCTGGGAGGAGAAGAGTCCCTCCGACTTCGTGTCGTTCGTCGATCGCGCGGCGGAGCTGTGCATCGCCGAAGCGATCGCGATGACTTTTCCCGCGGCGCGGCTCCTCGCCGAGGAGGCCACGCCGAACCTCGCGTCGCTCGAGGAGGGAATCGTCTTCGTCGCCGACCCGCTCGATGGGACGACGAACTTCCTTCACGGCTTTCCCGCCTACGCGGTCTCGATCGGCGCGCTCGTCGACGGTGAGCTGCGCGCGGGCGTCGTGCTCGACGTCCCGCGCGACGAGCTGTTCACCGCGATCGCCGGCGAGGGCGCATGGCGCGACGGCGAGCCGATCACCGTCTCGGCGCTGACGGAGCCGTCGCGCGCGCTCATCGGCACCGGCTTCCCCTTCAAGCATCGCGATCTCATCGAGCCGTACGTCGAGCGGCTGCCGGCGATCATGGCGACGACCGCAGGTATCCGTCGCGCCGGCGCGGCGGCGCTCGATCTCGCCGCCGTCGCCAGCGGGCGCTTCGACGCCTTCTGGGAGCTGCGGCTCGCGCCGTGGGACATCGCGGCGGGAATCCTTCTCATTCGCGAGGCGGGTGGCGTGGTGACCGATCTCCGCGGTGAGACCGCTCTCGTCGCGCACGGCGGCCTCGTCGCCGGCAATCCGGTGATGCATCGCTGGCTGCTCGACCAACTCAACCCTGACGGCCCGACCGCATGAAGCTCGTCGAGTGCGTTCCGAACTTCTCCGAGGGGCGACGCCCCGAGATCGTCACCGCGATCCGCGACGCCATCGCGTCCGTCGAAGGCACGTCGATCCTCGACGTCTCCTCCGACGCGTCGCACAACCGCACCGTCGTCACCTTCGTCGTGCGGCTCGAGCACGCGGTGGCCGCCGCCGTCGCCGGGATCGCGAAGGCGCGCGAGCTGATCGATCTCAATGGCCACAGGGGCGAGCATCCGCGCATGGGCGCCGCCGACGTCGTCCCCTTCATCCCCCTCGAGGGCGCGACGATGGAGGACTGCATCGTCCTCGCGCGCCAGCTCGGGGAGCGCGTCGGGCGCGAGCTCGACGTCCCCGTCTTCCTGTATGAACGCGCCGCGGCGACCCCCGCGCGCGAGAACCTCGCCGACGTCCGGCGCGGCGAGTTCGAGGGGTTGCGCGACGAGATCGGGACGAATCCAGCGCGCAAGCCGGACTTCGGACCGGAGAAGATCCATCCGACCTTCGGCGCGGTCGCCATCGGCGCACGTCCCTTCCTCGTCGCGTACAACGTCTACCTCGGCCCGGCGTCGAACATGGAGGTCGCGAAGAAGGTCGCGAAGGCGGTGCGCGGCTCCTCGGGTGGATTGAAGGGGGTGAAGGCGCTCGCGCTCGAGGTCGAGGGGCAGGCGCAGGTCTCGATGAACCTCGTCGACACCGAGCGCACGCCGCTGCACCGCGCCTTCGACATGGTGCGGATGGAGGCGGAAGCGTGGGGCGTCTCGCCGACGTGGAGCGAGATCGTCGGCCTCGTCCCCGAGCGCGTGCTCTTCGACGCCGCGATCCGCCACGTGCGCCTCGACCGCTTCACCATCGACCAGGTGCTCGAGCGGAAGGTGCGCGGCGCGGTCGCCGGCGGCGAATCGCTGAGCGGCTTCGTCGCCTCGGTCGCGGCGCCGAACCCCGTGCCCGGGGGCGGCAGCGTCGCCGCGCACGCCGGAGCGTTAGGCGCGGCGCTGGCGCAGATGGTCGCCGGGCTGACCGTCGGCAAGAAGAAGTACGCGGTGGTCGAGAGCGAGATGAAGGAAGCGGCGCTCGAGGGGGCGGCGCTGGTGAACGAGCTCTCCGCGCTCG
>JABFXM010000298.1 GCA_013361745.1 Gemmatimonadaceae bacterium
ATCGCCGTCGGCATCATGGCGATCGGCCGCGGCGTCTTCGAGTCGCGACCGCTGGCCGTCCGCTAGTGCCTGACGGCGTGGTGCGATGCGCCGCGCTCAGCGCGGCGTCTCCCACCGCCCCGACTCCGCCGAGCGGAAGAGCGCGTCGATCACGCTCATGTTGCCGACGCTGTCCTCGAGCGTGACGACGACGTCGCCAACGCCGCGCACCGCTTCCGCGAAACGGTCCGCCTGCAGCGAGAACTGATCCGCCGCGGGAAGCTCGATCAGCTCTCCCGCCGAGCCGACTTCCTCGCCGCGGTCGACCCGGATGCGCGCTACGCGATCGAGGGGCGGGCTGAAGGGGATCTCCACCTCGATGCGACCCGTCGTGCCGAGGATCTGCATCCGTTGCCAGTGCACGAGCTGCGTCCCGCAGCTGAACACCGCCTGTCCGCGCTCGAAGCGCAGCAGACCGGACGCGAGGCGATCGACGCCCGTCGCCGGGTCGTTCTCCAGCATTCCCGCGACGGACTGCGGCTCCGCGCCGAAGAGCCAGCGCGACATCATGATCGGGTAGCAGCCGACGTCAAGCAGCCCGCCGCCTCCCCATTCGCGGCGGTTGCGGAAGTCGGTCGGATCCAGCTTGGTGTAGCTGAAGTGGCCGATGACCATCCGCAGCTCGCCGATGCGTCCCTCGCGCACCATCTCGCGCACCGCGAGCCACTGCGGATGCGTGCGCACCATGAACGCCTCGGCGATCACGACGCCGGTGCGATCGCGCACGGCGAGCAGCTCGCGCGCTTCGCTCGCCGAGAGGGCGAGCGGCTTCTCGCAGAGGACGTGCTTCCCCGCCTCCGCCGCGCGGACGGACCACGGGACGTGCAGATGGTTGGGCAGCGGGTTGTAGATCGCGTCGATCTCCGGGTCGGCGATGAGCTCCTCGTACGACCCGTAGGCTCGCGCGATCCCGCCCGCCTCGGCCGCGGCGCGCGCCTTCGCGGCGTCGCGCGAGGCGATGGCCACGACCTCGCCATGCCGGCTGCGCTGGATGGCGGGGATCACGCGGCGCACGGCGATGTTCGCCGCGCCGAGCACTCCCCAGCGCAGCGGCGCGATCACGCGGTCATCCGTCATCAGGGAGTGACGCCGAGCTCCTGCAGACGCCGCAGCAGCCGCGGATCGTTGGGCCGCTTCACGAGCGCCGCGCGATAGCGCGCGATCGCGCGGTCCTTGTCGCCGCCCTTCATGTAGACCTCTGCCATCGTCGCGTCGACGTCGGGCGAGCCGGGGAAGAACTCCTGGTCCATCTCGAGCAGCTTGATCGCGTCCGCCGTGCGCCCGCTCGTCGCGAGCGAGAGCGCGAGATCCTCGATCGGCCCCTCGCGGAAGTCGTAGCGCCCCGAGATCATGTCGGCGCGCAGCTTCCGGTAGCTCGCGATCGCCGAATCGACCCCCGCGCGCCCGATCGTCTCCATCATCATCGCCTGCGTCGTCTGCGGAAGGGGCGAGCCGTGATGGCAGGTCGCGCAGGTGACCTGGATCGCCGGCGTGTGACGCTTGTCGAGCGTTGGGAGGAGGCTGTCGTTGAGGCTGTGCACCATGCGAAGCATGAAGCGCGCGGTGAGCTTCGTCTGCTTGTCGTCGAGCGCCGGACGCAGGCGCTCGCGCGGACCCGGCGCTCCGGCGGGCGCGGGCTCCGAGACGTGGCAGTACTGGCAGTTCACGCCGAGCGCGATGGTGAAGCGGCGCATGATCCCGAGCAGCGTGTCGCGCGGGATGTCCTTCGGGAAGACCTTGAGGTTCTCGAACTTCTCCGGCGGCTGGCCGGGCTGCTGCGCGTGCAGCGGTCGGGCGGCCGCCGCGCCGAGCACGAGTGCGACGGAGAACAGCAAGCGATGGGCGCGCTTCGTCGTGCGCGCCGTGGTGCGCTTCGTCATGCGTGCGTTCCTCGAGTGCCGGTGGGCCAACCGTGATCCCGCTGCCTAACGCGTCGCCGGTTTCGCCGCCGGTGCGGCACCGCTCTCGAAGGTCGCCGTGGCCAGCGCGAAGAGCAGCCCGTCACCCTTCGCCTCCGGGTTCCGGAAGACGAACCAGACGTCGTG
>JABFXM010000591.1 GCA_013361745.1 Gemmatimonadaceae bacterium
GTCGCGGCGATCATCGGGCTGCTGGTTCCGGCGGCGTCGCCGGCGATTCTCGCCGCGCTGCTCTGCGCGATCGGCGCCGCGGCCGGGGGCGGTGTCGTCGGCGCGGTGCCGGGCTGGCTGCGGGCGCGGTTCGGCGCGCACGAGGTGATCACGACGATCATGCTCAACTTCGTCATCCTCGCGCTGCTCGGCTGGATGATCTCCGCGCACATGGCGGTGCCCGAGTCGCTGCACACCGCGGAGATCCGCAGCGGCGCGGCCACGCGGCTCTCGGAGCTCATGCCCGTCTTCCACGGCTCGGCGGCGAACCTGACGATCATCGTCGCGCTGCTGGCCGCGGCGGCGACGAGCTTCTATCTCTTCCGGACGCGCGGCGGCTACGAGCTGCGCGCGGTGGGGCTGCAGCCGGACGCGGCGGAGTATGGCGGCGTCGACGTCGCGCGGGTGCGCTTCCGCGCGCTGACGCTCTCCGGCGCGCTCGCGGGGCTCGGCGGGATCAACTTCGTGCTCGGCTACAAGCACTACTACGAGGAAGGGTTCGCGACCGGATCCGGGTTCCTCGGGATCGCGGTGGCGCTGGTCGGGCGGAACAACCCGTGGGGGGTGGTGATCGCGGCGCTGCTCTTCGCGACGCTGTCGCAGGGCGGGCTCGCGGTGAACGCGCTCGTCCCGAAGCAGATGGTGGACGTGCTGCAGGCGGTGGTGATCCTGGCGGTGGCGACCGCGGTCCCGACGGTGCGGCACAGCATCCGCGAGAGCGCGAAGGCGGCGGTGCGCTCGATCTCCTCGGCGCGAAAGAGGGCCGCGTGATCGCGCTCGCCTTCGTCGTCCAGGCGCTGCGGATCGCGATTCCGTATCTGCTCGCGGCCGCGGGCGGCGTGATGTCGGAGCGCGCGGGGCTCATCGCGCTCACCCTCGAGGGCTACATGCTCGGCGGCGCGTTCGGTGCGGCGGTGGGCGCGCTGACGACCGGGAGCCCGACGGTCGGCGCGATCTGCGGGATGATCGCCGGCGCGCTGCTCGCGCTGCTCTATGCCGCGGCGTCGATGAAGTTCCGCGCGAACCAGGTGGTGACTGGCGTCGCGATCAACCTCCTCGTCATCGGGCTGACGCGCTTCTTCCTGCGGCTGCTCTACGACAGCTCGTCGAACTCGCCGCGGCTGCCGGGGTTCGCGAGCGCGACGGGGAGCGGGTTCGGTGCGCTGGTGACGAACCCGCTCGTCTGGGTGGGCGTGATCGCGTTCGCGCTCGTCGGCTGGCTGCTCGCGCGGACCGCGTTCGGGCTGCGGGTCCGGGCGATCGGCGAGCATCCCGAGGCGGCGGCGTCGGTCGGCGTCAACGTCGAGCGGACGCGCTATCTCGCGGTGACGCTGAGCGGCGTGCTCGCCGCGTTAGGCGGCGTCTACCTCGCGCTCGACCAGCACCAGTTCACCGACCAGATGACGGCGGGACGCGGCTTCATCGCGCTCGCGGCGACGATCTTCGGCCGCTGGGAGCCGAAGCGGGTCGCGGTGGCATGCCTGCTCTTCGCCGCGGCGGAGACGCTGCAGATCCGGCTGCAGGGAACGGGGAGCATCCCCTCGCAGTTCGTCGAGATGATTCCATACGTGCTGACGATCGTCGCGCTGGCGGGAGTGGTCGGCCGCGCGGTGCCGCCGGCGGCGCTGGGCCGCGAGGAGCAGGTCTAGGAGAGACGTGGGGAAGCTTCTCGTACTGATCGTCACGGCGTTCGTGGACATGATCGGTGTCCTGATCGTCGTGCCGCTGCTTCCCTTCTATGCGACCCGGCTCGGCGCGTCGCCACTGATGTACACGGTGCTCGTGTCGGCGTTCAACGTCGCGGCGCTGATCAGCGCGCCGATGTGGGGACGCTTCTCCGACCGCTACGGCCGCCGTCCCGCGCTGCTCGTCGCGCTCTCGGCGAGCGCGATCGCGTACGTGATCTTCGCCTACGCCGGCTCGATCCTGATGCTCTTCCTCTCGCGGCTCGTGCAGGGCGCGGGCGGAGGAACGGTCGGCGTCGTGCAGGCGTACGTCTCCGACACCACCGAGCCGAAGAACCGCGCGCGAAGCCTCGGCTGGCTCTCGGCGGCGACGAACCTCGGCGTGACGATCGGCCCCCTGCTCGGGAGCTGGGCGCTGCGCGCGGGACGGCACCCGATCCATCTCGGCGGCTCGTCGATCCTCCTCGCGGAGAAGGCGCCGGGGCTGCTCGCGGCGCTGCTCTGCCTCGCGAACATGCTCTTCGCGTACATCTACCTGCGCGAGTCGCGCGTCGTCAGCGGTTCGGCGGCGGACAGGCCGCGCGTGCCGGGACGCTCGGCGGCGGCGGTGTTCAGCGTGCTGCGCCACCCGAAGACGCCGGCGTCGCGGCTGATCTGGATCTACGCGATCGGGATCGGCGCCTTCATGGGGATGAACGCGGTGCTCGCGCTCTATCTCGCGCGCATCTTCGGCGTGACGGCGGAGAACATCGGCTACTTCTTCGCCTTCACCGGATCGATCTCGGTGGTGACGCGCGCGCTGCTGCTCGGGCCGGCGGTCGACCGCTACGGCGAGGCGCGGCTCTCGCGCATCGGGATCGTGCTGCTCGCCTCGGGACTCGCGGCGATCCCCTTCGCGCACAACATCCCCGTGCTCGCCGCCGCGGTCGCGCTCATACCGTTAGGCACCGCGTTCACCTTCCCCTGCGTGACGGCGCTGCTCTCGCGCGTGATCTCCCCCTTCGAGCGCGGGCTCTACATGGGGACGCAGCAGACGTGGGGCGGGATCACGCGCGTCGTCTTCCCCCTGATCGCCGGCTGGGCGTTCCAGTCGCTCGGCCCGCGCTTCCCGTTCTGGATCTCCGCCGCCTTCGTCGCGGGGACGCTGCTCCTGGGCGCGGGGATGGAGCACTTCGCGCGCGACGCGGAGACGGCGCGCGCGGCCTGAACTACCCCGTGCGCGCCGATTGGGCGTTCGTCGTTCCCGCGAACTGCTCGGCGACGCGCTTGAGCAGCATGTCCGGCGTGAAGGGCTTCTGCAGCAGACCGACCGCGTCCACGTCGCGATCCACCGATCCGACGTCCCGGTCGGTGTAGCCGGACATGAGCAGTACCTTCAGCGCGGGACGCCGCTCGCGGAGTCGCCGCGCGAGCTCGATGCCGGCGAGCCCGGGGAGGATCATGTCGGCGACGAGCAGCGCGATCTGCGATTCGTGCGCGGTGAAGATGCGCTCCGCCTCGTCGCCACGCGACGCGGAGTGCACCACGTAGCCCTCGCGGGTGAGCACGCGCATGGCGAGCGATCGAACCGACTCCTCGTCCTCGACGAGGAGGATCGTTCCCGAGGTGCGCCCGCTGACGCCGCGCGCCGGGCTCACCGGCCGCGCCACGAGCGCCTCGCGGTAGCGCGGCAGCACGATGCGGAAGGTCGCTCCCGCGCCGGGCATCGTCTCGACCTCGACGTCGCCGCCGCTCTGCTTGACGATGCCGTACACCGTCGAGAGGCCGAGTCCCGTCCCCTTCCCCTGCTCCTTCGTCGTGTAGAAGGGCTCGAAGATGTAGGGCAGCGCCTCGCTCGCGATCCCGATGCCATCGTCCTTCACCTCGAGGGCGACGAGGACCTCGCCGGAGGGACGCGGGACGTTCCTGGTGCGGAGCACGATCCGTCCCCCGCGCGGCATCGCGTCGCGCGCGTTGACGACGAGGTTCATCAGCACCTGCTCGATCTGTCCCGGGTCGGCGCGGACGAAGCCGAGCTCCGGATCGAGCACCGTCTCGAGCTGGATGTCCTCACCGAGCACGCGTCGCAGCATCCGCTCCATCTCGCTGACGACCGCGTTGAGGTCCACCATCGTCGGCTGGAGGATCTGCTTGCGGCTGAACGCGAGGAGCTGGCGCGTGAGGCCGGCGGCGCGTTGCGCGGCGCGGCGGATCTCCTCGACGTCGTTGCGACGGCGGTCCTCCTGCGCGAGGTCGCGGAGGAGCAGCTCGCTGCAGCTCGACATGACCGTCAGCAGGTTGTTGAAGTCGTGCGCGATCCCGCCCGCGAGCCGTCCGACCGCCTCCATCTTCTGCGCCTGGCGGAACTGCTCCTCGAGGTTCTTCCGCTCGCTGTCCTCGAGCATCAGCGCCCCAACGCCGAGCACGCCGCCGCGCGCGGTGCGCACCGGGTAGAAGCTCGCGAGCCAGTAGCGCCGCGTCGCCGCCTGCGAGTCGAGGCGTGGACCGCTCACGGGCGCCGACAGCTCGACATCGCGCAGCGGGCGGTCCTCCTTCAGCACACGCTGCAGTGAGGGGACGAGCGCCGGCGCGATCATCGGCGCGACCTCGTCGAGCGTCGCGCCGATGTGATCGAGCGCGGCGAGCCCCGTCACCTCGGCGAAGGCGCGATTGATCCTGATGAAGCGGAGCCCGCGATCGTAGAGCGCGAAGGCGACCGGCGAGCTGTCGAGCACCGTGTCGAGGATCGCGAGCACCTCTTCCTTGCGTCGCGCCGCGGCCTCGGCGCTCGCGCGCGCGTGGTGCGCTTCCGCGCTCGCCTCGACGAGCTCGATGTTCGAGAGCTCGAGCTCCGCGCGCAGCGCCTCCGACTCCTCGACGCGGCGGCGCAGCTCGTCCGCCTGGACGGCGAGCTGCCGGCTGAGCGCTTCGCTCTCGGCGAGCGACGCGGCGGCCCGGCGCCACGCGCGGCGCAGCGAGACGAAGACGAGTCCCGCTGCGACGGCGAGCGCTCCACCGAAGGCGGCGAGCGCGGGCCAGCGGCTCACGAGCGAGCTCCCTTACTTGCGGGGAGGCGTGGTGGGTGCCGTCGGCTCGCTGTCGAGCACCGCCTTCGCGATCTCGACCATCGGCACCGAGCGGTCCTGGCTGGTCCGCTGGAGGATGCGATACGCCTCCTGCTCCGAGGAGCCGGTGCGGCGCATGAGGATTCCCTTCGCCCGCTCGATGGTCTTCCGGTTCTCGAGCTGCTGCTTCGCGTCCTCTGCGTCCTTGCGCGCGCTGAGCAGCTCGCGCGCGCGCTGGGCGGCGAGGCGGATCGTCGAGTCGAGCATCTTCGGCGGCGTCGGCTTCGGCAGGAAGGCGATCGCCGACGTGGCGGTGATGTCGTGGTCGGAGAGGCTCACCGTCTGGTCGCCGCTGAAGAGCACGACCGCAGCGGAGGGGACGGCGCGCCGGATCTCCTCGGCGGCCTCGATCCCGGAGCCGCCCGGCATGTGCACGTCGAGGAGCACGACGTCCGGCACCACCTCACGCGCCTTCTCGATCGCCTCGCGACCGCCGCCGACGTGCGCGACCACGGAGTGGCCGAGCGCGGCGAGCAGGTCGACGAGCACGGAGCGCGCGTTGTCGTCGTCTTCCGCGAGCAGGACGCGGATCGGTGCTACGGAGTCGGTCATCGGTTCGGCGATCGTCGGTGCCTGGCAGTTCCGGCGTAGGGGCGTCCCCGCGCGCGGAGATATCTATTCGGCGGCGACCACGAGCGACAGGAGCTCGTGCGCGCCCACCGGCTTGCGCAACGTGAAATTCGCGCTCGACCCGTTGGCCGTGCGCACTTCCCATCCGGTGACGACCCCGATGCGGAGCTCGGGGTGCGCCGTTCGCGCCGATTCGACGAGATCCCAGCCGTTGCCGTCGGGGAGCCCGATGTCCGTCACGAGCACGTCGTAGCGGAGCCCGAGCGTGCCGAGCCGCGTCAGCGCCTCGCGCATCGTGCTCACCGCGTCCACCGTGTGGCCGTCCGACTCGAGCAGCGCGCGCATGAAGTCGCGTCCATCGTCGTTGTCTTCCACGACCAGGACGCGCTTCGGCGACTTGACGCGAGCGGGGCCGGCGGCCTTCGGCGCGCGCTCGCCGGGCGCGGCGAGCGGGAAGCAGAGCCGCACGGTCGTCCCCTTCCCCTGCTCGGAGTCGATCTCCGCCGAGCCGCGGTGCCGCTTCGCGATGCCGTACACCTCGGAGAGGCCGAGCCCCGTGCCGCGTCGGCCTTTCGTGGTGAAGAAAGGCTCGAAGGCGCGCTCGCGAACCTCGTCGGTCATGCCGGTGCCGGTGTCACTCACCTCGATGCACGCCATCCCGTCACGGATCGCCGTGGTGATGCCGAGCGTTCCGCCACCGGCCATCGCGTCGAGCGCGTTCTGGACGAGGTTGAGCAGCGCCTCGCGGATCTCGCCGCCGATGCCGCGCATGACGACGTCGGGCGCGAAGCGGCGCTCGAGGGCGATATGTCCGCCCCGCGCGCGCTCCGCCCAGAGGGGACGCGTGATCGCGACCACCTCGTCGCCGAGCGTCGAGAGGTCGACGAGCTCCTCGCGCTCTCCCTGCAGCGGCTCCTGGCGGATGAAGCGTCCGACGCGGGCCGCGGTCGCGGCGCCGGTTTCGGCCGCCTTCGCGATGCGCTGCGCGTAGTCGCGCACCGCGTCGGGATTGTTCGCGTTGGCCTCGAGCAGATACGCCGCGGCCATGATCGGGTTGAGCGCGTTGTTGACGTCGTGCATGACGCCCGCGGCGAGCTGGCCGACCGCGGTGAGGCGCCGCTCGCGCGAGCGCTCCTCCTGCAGGTCGAGCAGCTCCTGGGTGCGCTCCTTGACCATCAGCTCGAGGCGCTCGGCTTCCGTCGAGACGACGTCGTAGAGCTCCGCGGTGAGGCGGAGCTGGTCCTCGAGCTTGCGCGAGAGGCGCGTCCGCTCGGTCACGTCGCGCTCGACGGTGACGGCGCCGCGCACCTTGCCCGACTCGTCGCGCAGCGGATTCGAGTTGACCTCGACCACCGCCTCGCCGTTCTCGCCGCCGCCGTCGCGGCGCACCGTGAGGCTCATCCCGCGCACGCGCTGGCCGCCTAACGCGCGGGCGGTCGGATGCTCGTGGACGAAGAGGCTGACGCCGTCGAGGGTGCGCGGGCGGTCGAACCGCCAGAGGTCCTCGAGCGCTTCCGGCTTCGCCGCGCCGTGCTCGAGCGCCGCCTGCGCGTTCGAGCGCGCGATCTTGCCGTCGGCGTCGAAGACGCGCACCGAGTCGGGGATGACGTCGAAGATCGTCTCGAGCTGGGCGATGCTGCGCGCGAGGTCGGCGCGCAGCTGCTCGCGATCGGTGACGTCGGTGCCCATGAAGAGCAGTCCGCCCCCGCTGCCGGCGCCGCTCACGTGCGAGATCGGCGTGAACGTGACCTCGAGCATGCGCTCGGCGGCGTTGCGCGGACGGAAGCCGACGCGTTGCGGCTCGACCTGCTCGCCGCGCATCACGCGATCGATCAGATCGTCGAGATCCGCGAGCGCGTTCGGGAACGCGTCGTAGATCGAGCGTCCCTGCGCGCTCGTGCCCTCGGTGCCGGTGAGCTCGTGATATCGGCGGCTGGCGCGAATGAGCCGCAGCTCCTCGTCGAAGAGCGCGATGACGAGCGGGACCTGCTCGAGCACCGCGTCGAGCCGCGCGCTCTGCGCGAGCAGGCGCGGGTCCACCCCGGGCGAGGCCGCGGCCTGGAGCGCGTTCTTCACAGCTGCCATAACGCTACCTACGCTCGAGGTCGCCTCGCGGTGCGCCAGCCGCGGAGGTCAAGGGTCGCCGTCGTCGACGAGGCCGGTCCCTGGTGGGTTCGGCAACAATAGAGCGCGAGTGATGACGCGTCAATGATAACCGCTGTTACGCCGTCGTAAAAATTGACAAGCGCTTTGCGAGACGGACGTTTTGGGAGGCGAGGACGCGAAGATTTCCGGGGCCCGGGGGCTGGGTTGAATAGAAGGCACGAAGGGCATGATGAGGGCTTTGTGCTCCAGCTGATTGAACAGAAGGCACGAAGGCACGAAGGGTCTCACAGCAACCCCTCGTGCCTCCTGTCATTCACAGCGGGAGCAACCCTTCGCGGCCTCACGCCGTCAACGATGTCGACTCCGTGTCCCGCCGTCCTTCGCCCATTCGCGCGAGGAGGGTGATGCCAAGGACCATCAGGATGAGCAGCACGCTGTAGGCGGCCGCCGTTCCGAAGGCGAACGCGCGGAGCTGCGCGAGGATCTCGACCGAGATCGGGCGATTGGCGTGGGTGTAGAG
>JABFXM010000332.1 GCA_013361745.1 Gemmatimonadaceae bacterium
CGATCGCTTCCCCCGCCGTCGACGTCCGCGGCAGCTGCCGCATGAACGCGTCCATCCGCTCGGCGTCGAAGCGGTACGTCGCGGGGAGCTGCCAGAGGAAAGGTCCCGTCTTCCTGCCTAACGCGAGCACCCCGCTGGCGAAGAAGTTCCCCATCGCCCGCCCGGCGTTGCGCAGCTTCAGGTTGTGGGTGATGAAGCGGCCGCCCTTCACCGCAAAGAGGAAATCGGGCGGCGTCTCCTCGACCCAACGCTCGAACACCGGCGGCGACTTCAGGCTGTAGAAGGTGCCGTTCAGCTCGATGCTATTGAACTTCCGGCTCGCGTACTCGAGCCAGCGTCGCGCCGGCAGCTCCTCGGGATAGAACGTCCCCCGCCACGGCTTGTAGTCGTAGCCGCTGATTCCGATGTGCGTGCCGCGAGGCAGTGAACGGCCCTGGGTCGTGAGGCCAGCCTCATGCCGCGTGCCTGCCGTCGTCACCGCCCGCCCCGCACCACCGGATCGAGGATCCCCCGCCACAGCTCGTACCCCGCGCGCGTCATGTGCAGCGAATCGTCCCGGAACAGCTCCGGCCGCGGCCGGCCGTTCGCGCCGAGCATCGGGGTGAAGACATCGACGTAGCGCGCTGCCGTGTCGTGCTCGACGACTCGCTCGATCAGCGCGTTCGCCTCGCGCATCCGGTCCACGAGGTTCCAACGCACCGGGCTCGGTTTGATCGACAGCACGATCACCCGTGTCGCGGGGAGACGCGTGCGGACGCGCGAGAGAAAGTCCGCGACGTCCCCCGCCACACGCGCCGGCGTGCGTCCCTCGGCGATGTCGTTGTCCCCCTCGTACAGTACGATCGTCTTCGGCGCGTAGGGAAAGACGATGCGGTCCGCATAGCGGAGCAGATCGTCCATCCGCGAGCCGCCAAATCCGCGATTGATCACCGCGAGACCGGGGAAGTCTGCGGCGAGCGTGTCCCAGAAGCGGATCGACGAGCTGCCGACGAACAGCACCGCTCCGTGCGGCGGGGGCGACGCGCTGTCCGCTCTCGCGAAGGCGTTGATCTCGCTCGCGAAGCGGGCGGTGTCCGGCAGCTGCTTGAGCGCGACCGGGGCCGACGCTGGTGGAGTCGCGGCCGGCGGACCAGGCTTCGCGCAGGCGAGCGCGAGGGCGAGCGCGGCGAGCGACGTCGAGCGGCGAGCGAACATGAGATCTCTGCGTTGAGTGGGCTTCGCAAAGCTACCACGTCGCCGCGCTCGTGGGAGCCGCGCACCTGGAACCCGGCCCGCGCCATGCTTCATTTCACATCATGCCCCCTCTTCCCTTCCCCCTCGGCGTCCTCGATCAGTCACCGGTCGCCGAGGGCTCGACGCCCGCGCATGCGCTGCACGACAGCATCGACCTCGCGCGTCTCGCCGAATCGCTCGGATACACGCGCTACTGGGTCGCCGAGCATCACGGCTGGAGGTGCTCATCGGCGCGATCGCGTCGGCGACCTCGCACATCCGCGTCGGAAGCGGCGGGGTGATGCTACCGCACTACAGCCCACTCAAGGTCGCGGAAGCGTTCAGCATGCTCGCGGGCCTCTACGGCTCGCGCATCGATCTCGGGCTCGGCCGCGCCGCCGGCACCGATCCGACGACGACCTTCGCGCTGCAGCGCGACCGACGTGCCGCGCCCCCCGACGATTTTCCGAGCCATCTCGCCGAGCTTCTCGCGTATCTCGACGACACGATGCCGGCGGGACATCCCTTCGCGCGGCTCGCGAAGACGCTTCCCGGGATCCCGGCGCGCCCCGACCCCTGGCTGCTCGGCTCCTCGCCGCAGAGCGGGATCTGGGCGGCGGAGCTCGGACTGCCGTACGCGTTCGCGGATTTCATCAGCCCGCACGGGGAGCAGATCGTCGAGCGCTACCGCCACGAGTTCGTGGGCTCCGCGTGGCGCGAGTCGCCGCGCGTCGTCGTCGCGGTGTGGGTCGTCTGCGCCGCGACGGACGAGGAAGCGGACCGGCTCTCGTCGAGCTCGGAGATGAGCTTCACCCTGCTCGCGCGCGGCGAGCTGATACCGGTGCCGACGGTCGAGCGTGCGCTGCGCTGG
>JABFXM010000093.1 GCA_013361745.1 Gemmatimonadaceae bacterium
CCACGCCCGCGTCCTTCGAGCAGGTGCTCGACTACGTCGTCGTGAAGGTTCCGCGCTTCGCCTTCGAGAAGTTCCCGAAGGCGAGCCCGCGGCTGACGACGCAGATGAAGTCCGTGGGCGAGTCGATGGCCATCGGCCGCACGTTCAAGGAGGCTTTCCAGAAGGCGCTGCGCGCGACGGAGACGGGGCGGTACGGGTGGAACGTCGGCGCGCGCCCCGTGGACGACCGCCTCCCCGACGACACGATCGACGCGCTCAAGGGCGCGCTCCGTCAGCCGACCCCGGAGCGGATCTTCCAGCTCAAGCGCGGGATCGAGGCGGGGATCTCGATCGAGTCGCTCAACGAGATGACCGGCATCGACCGCTGGTTCCTCGAGCAGATGCACGAGCTGGTCGAGGCCGAGCAGCGCTACGCGACGAGCGGCGACGAGAGCGCCGCCACGTTGCGCGAGATGAAGCGCATGGGCTTCTCCGACCGCCAGCTCGCGGAGCTGCGCGATGAGACCGAGGACCAGCTCCGCCGCCGGCGCTGGGCGCTCAGTGTCCGCCCCGCGTACAATATGGTCGACACCTGCGCCGGCGAGTTCCCGTCCGCGACGCCGTATCTCTACGGCTCGTACGACGAGGAGAGCGAGGCGCCGCGCAGCGGGCGCAAGTCGATCGTGATCCTCGGCAGCGGTCCGAATCGCATCGGGCAGGGCGTCGAGTTCGACTACTGCTGCGTGCGCGCGGTGCTCGCGCTGCGCGATCGCGGGTACGAGACGATCATGATCAACTCGAACCCCGAGACCGTCTCGACCGACTTCGACATCTCGGACAAGCTGTACTTCGAGCCGCTGACGCTCGAGGACGTCCTCGAGATCGTCGATCGCGAGCAGCCGGAAGGCGTGATCGTGCAGCTCGGCGGCCAGACGCCGCTCAAGCTCACCCGTCCGCTCGAGGCGGCTGGGGTGCGCATTCTCGGCACCTCGCCCGACGCGATCGACATCGCCGAGGATCGCCGGCGGTTCGATGCCGTCGCGCGCGAGCTCGGGATCGAGCAGCCCGCCAACGGGACGGCGACGAGCCTCGACGAGGCCGTGGTGGCGGCGGAGCGCATCGGCTATCCCGTGCTCGTGCGCCCCTCGTACGTGCTCGGCGGACGCGCGATGCAGATCGTCTACGACGAGCCCTCGCTGCGCGACTACTTCCAGTTCGCCGCGCGCGTCTCCGAGGACAAGCCGGTGCTCATCGACCGTTTCCTCGAGGACGCGTTCGAGGCGGACGTCGACGCGATCTCCGACGGCACGAACGTCGTGATCGGCGGCGTGATGCAGCACATCGAGGACGCGGGCATCCATTCCGGGGATTCGGCGTGCGTGCTGCCGCCGTACCTGATCGGGGAACGCGATCTCGAGACGATGCGCGCGCATACCATCGCGCTCGCGAAGAAGCTCGGCGTCGTCGGGCTGATCAACGTCCAGTTCGCGGTGAAGAACGGTGTGGTGTACGTGCTCGAGGTGAATCCTCGCGCCAGCCGCACCATTCCGTTCGTGTCGAAGACCATCGGCGTCCCGCTCGCGTCGCTGGCTGCGCGCGTGATGGCTGGGGAGACGCTCGACGACGTCGGACTGCACGAGGAGATCGTTCCTCCCTTCGTCGCGGTGAAGGAGGCGGTGTTCCCCTTCAACAAGTTCCGCGAGGCCGATCCCATCCTCGGCCCGGAGATGCGGTCGACCGGCGAGGTGATGGGACTTTCCGACTCGTTCGGGAGCGCCTTCGCCAAGGCACAGACCGCGGCGCAGAACGACCTGCCGCTCGAGGGAACGATCCTCATCACCGTGAACGATCACGACAAGCCGAACGCGACACCGATCGCGCGACGCTTCCATGAGATGGGCTTCCGCGTCTTCGCCACGGAGGGGACGGCCCGCTATCTCCGCGGGCGCGGCATCCCCGTGGAGCGCGTGTTCAAGGTGCACGAGGGGCGCCCGAACTGTCTCGACATGATCGTCAACGGGCAGGTGCAGCTGCTCATCAACACGCCGTTAGGCAAGCACGCGCAGCACGACGACTACGCGCTGCGGCAGGGGGCGATCAGCCA
>JABFXM010000462.1 GCA_013361745.1 Gemmatimonadaceae bacterium
GGCAGCGCTCGCGGTGACGGATGGCCCCGACGGCGTGCGCGCCTGGCCGGCCAGCTTCCGCGCCGACCGCGCGGTCGGCTGGAACCGCCCGGAGCGTCCGCTGCGCTCGCGCCACAGTCGCTCGGCCCGCAGCCATCACCGGGGCTCGCGCGCCCACCTGAGCAAGGCGAAGAGCTCGCGGAAGAAGTCGACCATCAAGAAGTCGACCGTCAAGAAGTCGAGCGCGAAGGCCGCGGCGAAGAAGAAGAAGAGCGCGAAGAAGCACTGATCGCTCGCGCGACACGCTGACGGGGCGGCGCCTTCAGGCGCCGCCCCGTTCCATTTTCCACTCCCGAATCACTTGCCCCGCCGCCTCGCGATCGGCGATCTTTCGACCATGGAATCTCCGGAGCGTCCGACCCCCGCGTTCGAGCCGCCGCATGTCGGCGCCCCGCGCGCCGCGTCCGCGCCGGGTGACTCGAGCGACCGTCCCGTCCCGGCGCCCTTGCCGCCGGCAGACGCGCAGATCGCCGACACCGACGAGCCACCACCGACCGTGGACCAGGTGAAGATGGCGCTCCGTCGGGTGAAGGACCCGGAGCTGAACCTCAACATCATCGACCTCGGTCTCGTCTACGACATCGCCGTCGATGACCGGCTGGTGCGGGTCGACATGAGCCTCACCTCGCCCGGCTGTCCGAGCGGCCCCCAGATCATGGGCGATGTCGAGCGCGCCGCCCGCGCGATTCCCGGCGTGCGCGAGGCGGTGGTGAATCTCGTCTGGTCACCGATGTGGAGCCCCGAGCGGATCGAGCCGCGGGTGCGGGCCTACCTCGGCTTCTAGCGACCGGACCGGCGGGAAACAGCTACTTCGCGATCCGGCGTCCCTCGCGTGCGACGCGCCAGGCGTCGCCCCGTTTGACGACCTCGAAGCCGCTCTCGAACGCGAAGCGCGTCGCGGGACCGACGCCGCTGGCCGTCTGGAAGCGATCGGCCGCGAGAAAGAGGCGAACCGTGTCGCCCTGCATCTGATAGAGATCGGAGAAGCGCACGACGTAGCCCGGCGCGGGACTCGCGCAGCGCGGCACATGCTGCCCGTCCACGTTCGTCGGCTCGCAGCTGCCGCGCACCATCCCCCTCCCGACCAGCGCGCGCGTCACGTCGTCGCCGAGCTTGGCGTCGCGAGCGAAGCTCCCGTTGCGAGGGAGGATCGCCGGGTCGACGAGGAGGACGAGCGTGCTGTCGACGTCGAACGCCTGGCGGAGCGCCGCGTCGTACGCGGCTGCGCGCTGCGCCGCGTCGACCGAGGCGGGGCGCAGGCCGCTGCCGCGGATGTCCGGGCCATCGGAATCCGCGCCCTTGCAGGCGGCGACGGTGAGGAGCGAAACGAGCGCCGCGCACGCGAGCCGGACGCCGGCGCGAGTGCGCGGAGATGCGGGAGCTGTCGAAGGTGCCATGGTCGTGGTTGGTGACAGGAGGACGACTGCCGAGCACGCTCCTCGGTCACGTGCCGCCGCGTACCGTCTCTCCCGCAAGGGGCGCGCGCTCACGGCTCGCGTCGCACGGCATTGGCCGCCTAACGTTCGACGCGGACGTGCCCGCGACCGCGCCCGCGATCGTGGCCACGATCGTGGGCGCGGCTGGAACCCGGGCTGAGCCGGAATCGGCCACCCGCCGGGCCCCGCAACCCGCTACATTGCATCATGGCCCACAAGGACAGGGATGTGATCGAAGGATTCGAGTTCGTCCACGGTGATCGGAAGTTCAGCTGCTGCGTCGAAGGGGAGAAGTCGGCGCCACGCGGTGCCTGGTGGTGGTTCCGCGTCTCGAGCGACGACCGCCATCGCTACGCCCCGTTCCAGGCGCTCGCGAGCGACACGAAAGCGTCGGTGAAGTCGCGCATCGTCGCCTACTACGAGGACCTCCTCGCCCGCCGCGCCGCGCCGGCCCCGAGCTACTGGCGCCGCGGCGCGCCGAACAAGCCCGAACGGCCGGCCGCCGCCACCGCGACTCCCGTCGTCCCGGTCCCCGAGTCCTGAAGCACGACGCCCCGGAATGCCTAACGGCATTCCGGGGCGTGCCGCGTCCGGGATCGG
>JABFXM010000466.1 GCA_013361745.1 Gemmatimonadaceae bacterium
GCTCGCGGCGGAGGACGATCGCATCGTCGCCGGCTACCATGCCGCGTGCCGCCGCGCGCGCGTCGAGTCGCCGCCGGGAATCCGCTTCGACGCGAGCTCGCGTATCCCGATCGGCCGCGGCCTCGGCTCCTCTGCCGCCGCCGCCGTCGCTGGCGCGCTCGCCGCGAACGCGCTGCTCGAGCTCGGGCTGAGCGAGCGCGCGATCGCCTCCGCGTGCGCCGAGGTCGAGGGGCATCCGGACAACGTCGTCCCCGCGCTCTACGGTGGCGCGCGCCTCGCGCTCAAGGGGAGCGACGGCGCGCTCCTCGTCGCCGGGCTGGAGGTGCATCCCTCGCTCGCCTTCGTCTTCGCGATCCCGAGCTTCGCGGTGGAGACGACGCACGCGCGCAGCGTGCTCCCGGCGACGATTCCGCACGCGACCGCGACGCGCGCCGCCGCGCTCGGCGCCGCCCTCGTGCAGGGGCTGTCGTCGGCGAACGAGGGGCTGCTCTCCGCCGCGCTCGACGACGTGCTGCACGTTCCGTTCAGGCGCGGGCTCGTCGTGGGGTACGACAACGTCGTTCGCGCGGCGAAGCGCGGCGGCGCCTTCGGCGCGACGCTCAGCGGCTCCGGCTCGACCATCGTCGCCCTGACGCGCCGCTCGCGTGCCGACTCCGTCGCCGGAGACATGGCCGAGGCGTGGCGGGCGATCGGCGTCGCGTGCGAGACGCTCGTCAACCCGGCGCTCGTCGGCGGCGCATCCGTCGACGCGCGCGAAAGTCGCGTCGAAGCCACCGTGCAGCAGCAGCAGCGCGTCACCGTCTGACGGCGCGACCATTCACGAGGACGTTCTTCAGCAACGACACGAGGCTCCCATGGCAGTGACACTTCATCTCCCCACCGTTCTCGCCAAGCTCGCCGACTCCCGCGCGCTCGAGGCGGACGGCACCACGGTCGGCGAGGTCGTCTCGCGCATCGCCGATCGCTATCCGTCGCTCGCGCCGCGGCTGCGCGACGAATCGGGGAACCCCTATCCGTTCGTCACCTTCTACCTGAACGACGAGGACATCCGCTTCCACGGCGGCTTCGGCGCGACGGTGCAGGACGGCGACGAGATCGCGGTCGTCCCCGCGATCGCCGGAGGCTGAGCGATGACCGCGTCGATCCAGCGCGGCCCCATCGTCGATCGCGAGCTCCCCGAGCTCGGCACCGACGAGATCCTCCGCTACTCGCGCCACCTCATCCTCCCCGAGGTCGCGCTCGACGGGCAGCGGCGCCTCAAGGGCTCGCGCGTCCTTCTCATCGGCGCCGGCGGCCTCGGCTCGCCGCTCGCGCTCTACCTCGCGGCGGCGGGCGTCGGAACGTTGGGCCTGGTGGACTTCGACGTCGTCGATCTCACCAACCTCCAGCGCCAGATCGTCCACGGCACGAGCGACGTCGGCCGCCCGAAGCTCGAGTCGGCGAGGGACCGCATCCTCGACGTGAACCCCAACGTCCACGTCGAAGGCTACGAGACCAAGCTCACCAGCGCGAATGCGCTCGAGATCCTGCGCGACTACGACGTCGTCATCGACGGCACCGACAACTTCCAGACGCGCTATCTCACCAACGACGCCTGCGTCCTGCTGGGCAAGCCTAACGTCTACGGGAGCATCTTCCGCTTCGAGGGGCAGGCGAGCGTCTTCGCCACCGAGGAAGGGCCCTGCTACCGCTGCCTCTTCCCCGAGCCGCCGCCCCCGGGACTCGTCCCGAGCTGCGCCGAGGGCGGCGTGCTCGGCGTCCTGCCCGGACTCGTCGGCACCATCCAGGCGACCGAGGGGTTGAAGCTCCTCCTCGGCATCGGCGAGGGGCTCGTCGGACGGCTGCTCACCATCGATGCGCTGACGATGCAGTTCCGGACGCTGAAGCTGCGCAAGGATCCGGCATGTCCCGCGTGCGGCACGCGCCAGATCCGGGAGCTCATCGACTACGACCAGTTCTGCGGCGTGGGGCCGGCCACGGAGGCGCAGGGCTCGAACGACCTCGTCGAGCTCACCCCGCGCGAGGTGGCGGAGAAGCTGAAGCGCGGCGACGACTTCGACTTCCTCGACGTGC
>JABFXM010000078.1 GCA_013361745.1 Gemmatimonadaceae bacterium
GCCGGGCCCGCTCTCCTGCCCCTGCGGCTTTCACACCTCTCTCCGCGTGAAGGACGTGCGTACCGCGCGCGTCGAGGGACTGCAGGGACTCCGCTACCGCGACAAGACCGCCGCGTGGGCGGAGCGCACCGAGGAGGCGACCGCGCTCGTCGCCGTCGGCGAGACTGACCGCGTCTATCTCGCCGCGCCGCACCGCCTCCGCGTGCGCGACGACAAGCGGATCATCCGTGTCGAGAGCAGCGGCTTCGCCAACGTCGTCGTCTGGAATCCGGGGCCAGCCGGCGACGGCCGCTTCGACTTCGCACCCGGCGAATGGGCGAAGTTCATCTGCGTCGAGCCCGCGACCGTCTTCGAGCCGATCGTCCTGAAGCCCGGCGCGACTTGGGAAGGACGGCAGGAGCTGGCGCTGGAGTAGGCTACGCGGCTCGCGTCAGGGGTTGTCGCGGCGGCGAGATCGCGCGGTGTTGGGAGGGAGAACGGCGGAAGCACTACGGAAGAACGGCGCAAGAATGAGTGCTTCCGGCCTTCTCGTGCGGTTCTCCCTGCAAAACCCGCGCGATGCCCGGATGCGCACCGACCCCCGACGCGACTCGGGAGGCGCCCGCCGTGTCGCGCGGTTGCTCGTCACAACCTCAGCCACCGCTCGCGATTCTCCTTGATGAACGCGTCGTCGAGCAGGAAGGGATACGCCGCGCAGACGCGATCGATCTCCTCGCGCTGGCCGGGCGACAGCGTCTCGCGCTCGTCGAGACACCAGGTTCCCACGAGCAGTCCCTGGCGCCGCAGGATCTCGTGGATGCCCGGGATGCAGCCGGCGAAGCCGTGCGCGGCGTCGAAGATCGCGGCGTTGAAGTCGGTGAGCGCCGCACCTTCTCGCAGCAGCTCCGCGCTCGCCCCGCTCTCACGACCCCGCTTCACCCGCTCGAGCAGCCCGACCGCGCGGTGCGTGCCCGTCGCCCACTGGCCGAGCAGTCCGCCGGCGAAGCGGCAGACGCCGGCGCTCGTGGGAACGCCGGTGACGAGATCGGCGACGATGCTGTCGTCGTTCCCGGTATACAGCGCGATGTCGCGGCGGCCGCTGTCGGCGATCCCGCGGATCGCGTCGATCGTGCGGTAGCGGTCGAAGGGCGCGATCTTCACCGCCCACACCCGCTCGATCTCGGCGAAGGCGCGCCAGAAGCCGTAGCCGAGCACGCGGCCGCCGACCGCCGGCTG
Source organism: Gemmatimonadaceae bacterium (assembly GCA_013361745.1). Classification (GTDB taxonomy): domain Bacteria; phylum Gemmatimonadota; class Gemmatimonadetes; order Gemmatimonadales; family Gemmatimonadaceae; genus JABFXC01. The sequence goes on from JABFXM010000078.1 coordinate 1,216, forward strand.
CAGGTAGAACCCGAGGAGCGGCAGCACCTCGGCGACGGCGCGACAGTGCGCGATGAGCTCCTCGTCGCTCGCGTCGCGGAGCGCGCCGAGGGAGAGGAGCACCGCGTCGTAGCCTAACGCGTGAGCGGCTTCCGCTTCCGCCGTCGCCTGCCGCGTGCCACCGATCGCGCCGGCGATCATGACCGCGCGCGGCGTCGTCGGACGCGCACGCGCCGCGACGGCGGTCTCCATCGCCAGCTCGAGCACCGGTCGGAACAGCCCGTGCTCGCGGATCGCGAACTGCGTCGTGTGGACGCCGACCGCGAGCCCGCCAGCGCCGGCGTCGATGTAGTAGCGGGTGAGCGCGCGCTGATGTCGCTCGTCGAGGCGGCGGTCGCTCGCCAGCGCCAGCGGATGCGCCGGGATCACCAGCCCTGCGCGCAGCCTCGTGCGTGCGTCCATCAGAACGCTCCGTCGCGCGTCTCGAAGTGCGTCGGCTTGCCGAGCAGCGGACGTCCCGCGCGCGTCCACTCGGCGACCCACGCGAGCATCGCGTCGACCGCCACCTCCGGCGGCGCGAGCAGCGACCGCATGCGCGCGGTGTCGCTGAGCAGCGCGTCGGGCGCCTCCTTTCCCTCGAAGCGCGGCTCGCGGTCGAGCAGCTGCGCGAGCCGCCGCGCCAGCTCGCGCACGGAGAGCGTCTCGCTCCCCGTGACGTTGACGACGAGCGGCGGGCTCGCCGCGAGCGGGAGCAGCTCGATCGCGGCGCGATTCGCGTCGCCCTGCCAGATCACGTTGACGTGGCCCATCGTCAGCGGGATCGGACGCTCGTCGAGGATCGCCATCGCGAGGTCGACGAGTACCCCGTAGCGGAGGTC
>JABFXM010000184.1 GCA_013361745.1 Gemmatimonadaceae bacterium
ACAGCACGCTCCCGCCGTTGACGTTCAGGATCTCACCGGTGATGTGGCGTGCGAGGTCGGAGCAGAGAAAGGCGATCGGACCCGCGATGTCGAGGGGGCTCGCGACACGTCCAACCGGGATCGTCGCCGCGATGCGCTCCCGTCCCCCGCTCGCCATCGCGCCGGCGGCCATGTCGGTGTCGACCCACCCCGGCGCGACCGAGTTCACGGTGATCTGCCGCTTCGCCAGCTCGATGCAGAGCGACTTCGTGAACGAGATCATCGCGCCCTTGCTCGCCGCGTAGTCGGCGTGGTACGCCTCGCCGCGCTGGCCGGCGGTGCTCGACACGAGGACGATCCGCCCGCCGTCGCTCATCACCCGCGCCGCGGCGCGCGCGGTATAGAAGAGCGAGTCGACGTTCTCGCGCATCGTCGTGAACCAGCGATCGTCGTCCATCTCGGCGACGGCGACGTCCGCGGCCGGCCAGATGCCGGCGTTCGCGACGAAGAGATCGATCCCGCCGAGCTCGCGCATCGCACGGTCCACGAGCAGCTCTGCGCCCTCGCGCGTCCCGATGTCCGCCGCCTGCGCGAAGGACTTCACGCCGCGCTCGGCGATCTGCTTCGTCACCTCGGCCGCTTCGTCGGTCCGCGCGCGGTACCCGATGCCGACGTCCGCGCCGCACTCGGCGAGGAGAAGTGCCGTCGCCGCGCCGATGCCGCGCGATCCGCCGCTGACGAGCGCCCGCTTGCCGCGTAGGGAGATCATGCGCGGAAGCTAACGCGCCGCGGACGACGCACCAGACGCCGCGCTCACTGGAGCACCTCCCGCTCCACGATCTCGCAGATCAGGTGCTCGATGCAGAGATGCAGCTCCTGCGCGCGATCGGTGCGGTCGGTCGGGATGATCACGATGTGATCGACCTCCTTCGCCAGCGCGCCGCCGTCGCGCGCCGCGAAGCCGAGGGTGCGCACGCCCTTCGCCCGCGCCGCGCGCGCCGCGTGCAGAACGTTAGGCGAGTTGCCGCTCGTCGAGTGGATGACGAGGAGGTCGCCCTCCTTCGCCAGCGCCTCGACCTGTCGCGAGAAGATGAAGTCGAAGCCGAAGTCGTTCCCCGTCGCGGTGAGGAGCGAGGTGTCGGTCGTGAGCGCGACCGCGGGATACGCCTTGCGATTCTTCATGTAGCGCACGACGTACTCGGTCGCCATGTGCTGCGCGTCCGCCGCGCTGCCCCCGTTGCCGCAGAAGAAGAGCGTCCCGCCCCCCTCGACCGTCTCGCGCACCATCCGGTACGCCTGCTCGACCTGCGCGCCGATGCGCTCGGCGGTCCGCGTCGCGGTCTCCGCCAGCTCCCGCAGCCCCTCGAGGAGGCGCGGGGTGGCATCGGTCGTCCTGTTCGTATGGTTCGCCATTCGTGCTCCCGTTCTCGAAGCTGTTGGTCAGTCGTTGCGGCCGCGCCCCACGCCGAGCGAGCGCGCGATCTCGCGCAGCCGCTCGCCCATGCCCTTGCGGCGCTCGAGCGGCGGGACGGGCAACATCAGCTCGTCGCGAAGGACGCGCCCGGGGTTCTCGCGCGTCAGCAGCTCGGCGTGGCGTTCGCTCGCCACCTCGCTGAGCCACTTGTAGGCCGTCGCGAGCGAGCGCCGGTCGGCGTGGTTGTCGCTCGCCATGCAGTCCACGAGCCCCTCCTGCACGAGCTCGCGCGCGAGCACCGAGAGCGAGGACCGTCCGAACAGCGTCACCGCGTCCATCTGGATGACGGCGCCCACCTGCTTCCACTCGCGCACCGCCTCGACCGTGCAGCCCCAGTAGCGCTCCGGGTGGGCGAGCACCGGGACTGCGCCGCTCATGCGGATGCGGAACAGCTCGCGCGCACCGCTCTCCGGTACGCCGATGCGCGGAAACTCGACCAGCACCGCCGACGACGCGCCGAGCGCGAGCTCGGGGCGCTTCAGATCGACGCCGGGCTCGTCGAGCATGATCTCCCAGCCGAGCACGAGTCGCGGCCCATCAGGCACCGCGGCCGCGAGCTCGGCGAGCAGGTCGGCGTTGCGCTGACGCGGAGCCGCGTCGGCGCGTGACGCCTCGAG
>JABFXM010000248.1 GCA_013361745.1 Gemmatimonadaceae bacterium
GGCACCGGCTCCGCAGTTTCGAAAACTCCCGCCCCCGTTGACCGCTCTTCCCGCAGATCGTAAGCTGCCCGCCATGCGTTCCCTTTTCCTCTACGTCGCCCTCGGCAGCGCCGTCGGCGGCGTGAGTCGCTTCGCGCTCGCGACCGCGATCCAGTCGCGCGCCGGCACGCCGTTCCCGCTGGGGACGCTCGTCATCAACGTCACCGGCTCGCTCGTCCTCGGCTTCATCCTGCGCTACGCGCTGCAGACGTCGGCGGTCTCCCCCGAGCTGCGCGCGCTGCTCACTACCGGCTTCTGCGGCGGCTACACGACCTTCTCGACCTTCAGCTTCGAGACCGCGGCGATGCTTGAGGAGGGTGGGTATCAGCGCGCGATCCTCTACGTCCTCGCGAGCGTCGTGCTCTCGCTGCTCGCCGTCTTCCTCGGCTTCGCCGCGGCGGACGCGGTCGCGGCGGCGCGGCGCACCGTCTAGCGGATCGCGTCGATCTCCCGGAGGGCACCATGCAGGGATTCACCGGCGAGCGCACTCTGATGCGCATCCACATCGGCGAGCGCGATCGCCACGGCGGCAAGCCGCTCTACCAGGCGATCGTCGAGCTGCTGCGCTCGCGCCACTACGCCGGCGCGACCGTCTTCCGCGCGATCATGGGCTTCGGCGCCAGCGCGCACCTGCGCACCGATCGCATCGAGGTGCTCTCTCTCGATCTCCCCATCGTCGTCGAGTGCGTCGAGACGGAAGAGCGGATCCAGGCGATCCTGCCAGAGATCGACGCGATGATCGGGGGCGGGCTCATCACCCTCGAGCGCGCCCGCGTGATCATGTATCGGGGAGACGCTTCGTCTCGAGACGCGACTTGAGGAATGCGAGCGTCTCCGCCTCGTGGCGACGCAGCTTTGCCGTCGGATCGGAGACGTTCCGCTCGTTCCAGGTCTTCTCCGGCATCGGCGGCATCACGTCACCCGCGAGATAGGACTCGATCAGCACGGGGTGGATGTAGTACTTGCGGCAGACCGCGCGCGTGTTGCCGAGCTTCTCCTTCGTGCGATCGACCGCGGCGACAACGTTCTTCTCCGCCTGCTTCTTCGTCTCCGCGGGCCCCATCTCGCGCAGCGCCTCGGCGGCGAGCATCGTCCCCGCCCAGGTGCGGAAGTCCTTCGCCGTCACCTCGCGTCCCGTGATCTCGCGCAGGTAGTCGTTGATGTCGCTCGCCTCGACGCTCTGCTTCCGCCCCTCGTCGTCGATGTACTTGAAGAGCTCCCAGCCCGGGAGCTCCTGGCAGCGCTGTACGATGCGCGCGATGCGGCGGTCGGTGATGCGCACGCTGTGCTCGATCCCGCTCTTCCCGCGGAATTCGAAATCGACCTTCGCCCCCGCGACCGCGACGTGACGGCGGCGCAGCGTCGTCAGCCCGTAGGAGTCGTTCGCCTTCGCGTACTCGTCGGTGCCGATGCGGATCAGCGTGCGCTCGAGAAGCCACACGACCGTTGCCATGATCTTGTCGCGCGCGAGCCCGGGAAGCGCGATGTCGCGCTCGACGCGCTCGCGGATCTTCCAGAGCACGTCGCTCAGCGCGAGCATCCGCTCGAACTTCGACTCGTCGCGCCGCTCGCGAAAGCTCGGATGGTAGCGGTACTGCTTGCGACCGCGCGCGTCGCGCGCGGTGACCTGCAGGTGGCCGTTGGGGTCGGGACAGATCCAGACGTCGGTCCACGCCGGCGGGATCACGAGCGCGCGGAAGCGACGCAGCAGCGCACGGTCGCGGATCGGCTGCCCGTCGGGCGCGAGATAGACAAAGCCGCGGCCATGACGCTTGCGCCGGATCCCCGGCGTCGCGTCAGTGACATATCGCAGCCCCGCCGCTACGGCGGTGTCCACGTACTCTCGAGCGACCGACGTTGCCACCTGACTCTCCCACCCGGTGCGGATCGGACGTCGGCGTCGGGCGCGACCGCGCCCGTGCCGACAGGTAGACGGCGCGAGTCGTCCCGCGGCAACGATCGGCCGTGCTCCCCCGTCCCGCTCGTCATGGATTACTTTCTGTCAGGTACGCCCACTACTCTCCAATCA
>JABFXM010000200.1 GCA_013361745.1 Gemmatimonadaceae bacterium
CCGCTGGCGCGAGTGCTCCGCCCCCCGACGCTACATCGCCGCCGCTCGCGTCGCGCTCGCGTCCGCGATGTAATCCCCGAAGGAGGGGATCGGGTTGCTGCGATGCGGCTCGAAGACGAAGCGGGTCCGGCTGAGCCGTCCGATCGTCCACGCTTCGCGCGTCAGGCGCTCGTAGACGCGCAGCACCGTGGGCGCGTCGGCGTCGCGCAGCTCGAGCTGCAGCGTATAGCGGCCGCCGACGGCGTTAGGCATCCCGGACGCGCCGTCGGGCTCGTGGGCGATGGTCGCGTCGAGGTGGTTCGGCTCGAAGCGGACGATGCGCTTCGCGGCCTCGATGAAGCGGATCGCGCTGAGCAGCGCGTCGCGCCGGCGGTCGGTCGAGGTGGTCGAGGCGCGGGCGCAGATCCCCTCGACGGCGACGCTCCATCGCCAGGCGGGAAACCAGGGCTCGAGGTCGGTGTGGGACTGCGGCTCGCGGTGGAGCTCGCTGGGCGAGACGTCGGCGAGCGGGACGATCCTCGGATGATGCCCCAGGCCCGCTCGTTCGAACGCAAACGCGTTCACCCCACCAGCACCGGTGGGGATTTCATTCCGCCCTTCCATTTCAGCCTCGTCGCCGAAAAGTTGTGATACACGCCACACCCGACGTGCGGTGAGCAACTTGGCGCCGGGACGGGCTCGGCGCAAGAGAGAGCGGAGATCACCTCGCGACCTCGCGCGTTCGCCCCCGCGACGTTTCTTTCCTCGCGCCACAACGACGTGCTCCCTCAGCGCGTAGTTCTCGTCACCACCGCAGTCGCCTCCTCCTTCCCACCGAACGCCGTGAGAACCCCTACTCTCCCCCGGCTCCCCCTTCTTCTTGCGTCGGTGTTGCTCGCCGCCGCGCCACTCGGAGCGCAATCGGCCGCGATGCCGGCCCGGCGCGCCCCGCTCGACTCCACCATCGTCTCCGCATTCCGCTGGCGACCGCTCGGCCCCGCGAACATGGGCGGACGCATCGCCGACATCGCGGGGATCCCCAGCCCGTCGAAGACCTTCTACGTCGCGACCGTCGCGGGCGGGATCTACAAGACCACCAACGCGGGGACGACCTTCCGCCCCGTGTTCGATGACCAGCGCGTCGTCTCGATGGGCGCGCTCGCGATCGCGCCCTCGGACACGAACGTCGTCTACGCGGGTACGGGCGAGCAGAACACGCGCAACTCGATCTCCCCCGGCGGCGGGATCTTCAGGACCACCGACGGCGGCAAGAGCTGGCAATTCCTCGGCCTCGCCGAGACGCAGCAGATCGGCCGCATCGTCGTGCACCCGACCGATCCGAACACCGCGTGGGTCGCCGCGTTAGGCCATGCGTGGGGTCCGAACAGGGAGCGCGGTCTCTACAAGACCACCGACGGTGGGAAGACCTGGCGTCTCGTGAAGTTCATCGACGAGCGCACGGGCTTCGTCGACGTCGCGATCCATCCGACGAACCCGAACGTGCTCTTCGCCTCGAGCTACCAGCGCGTCCGCGGGCCCTGGTACCTGAAGAGCGGCGGGCCCGGCTCGGCGCTCTGGAAGAGCACCGACGGCGGCGAGACGTGGACCGAGGTGCGCGGCGGCGGATTCCCCGAGACGACGAAGGGTCGCATCGGGATCTCGATCTCGCGCAGCAATCCCGACGTCGTCTACGCGCTCGTCGAGGCGGACTCGATCCGCGGCAAGGATGCCGCGTCGCGCACGCCGCAGCCGGCGAGCGACTCGCTCAACCCGCGCGCTCGTCGCACGCAGCGGCTGCTCAGCGGCCTCTATCGCTCCGCCGACGGCGGGAAGACCTGGCGCTGGATGAACGACCGCGACGTGCGCCCCTTCTACTACTCGCAGGTCCGCGCCGACACGAAGAACCCCGATCGCGTCTACTGGTCGTCGACGCCGGTGAACTTCTCCGACGACGGCGGCAAGACCGTGCGCACCGCGACGAACGGCATCCACGTCGATCACCACGCGATGTGGATCGACCCGAACGATCCGGAGCACTTCGTCGGCGGCGACGACGGCGGCGTCTCGCAGACCTGGGATCGCGGCGGCA
>JABFXM010000335.1 GCA_013361745.1 Gemmatimonadaceae bacterium
CGTGCTCGCGGCGTTCGCGGCGGTCGTCTGCTACCCGCTGACGAAGGTGCTCTGGCTCGCCTTCGACGTCATGCTCCGTCCGGTGACCGAAGAGGAGCTCGCACTGGGGCGAGAGGATACGCGCGTCGTCCGCGGCGCGCCTCCGCGCGCCGAGCGGTGAGCGGAGAAGGACGATGAGCGAGACGGGAAAGCTCGAGGCGATCTGGATCAAGCGAATGAAGCGCGGTCCGATGGACCCGGCTTCGTCGGCGCGGTTGGTGACGGGGCGCGGGATCACCGGCAACGCGAACCAGGGTGGGCGGCGGCAGGTGACGATCATCGAGCGTGAGGCGTGGGAGCGGATGATGCGCGAGCTCGGCGCCGACCTCTCACCGAGCACGCGCCGCGCGAACCTGATGGTGAGCGGTGTCGCGCTGGAGAATACGCGTGCGCGGGTGCTTCGCGTCGGGAGCTGCCGCATCCGCCTCTTCGGCGAGACGAAGCCCTGCGAACGGATGGACGAAGCGCTGCCCGGGCTGCGCGGCGTGATGCGGCCGCACTGGCGTGGAGGGGCGTTCGGCGAGATCCTCGTAGGTGGCGAGATCGCGATCGGCGACCCGGTCGTGCTCGAGGAAGGAGAACAGGCGGAGCTCGCGCTCCCGGTGGCACAATCTGAGGAGAGACCATGACGAAGATGCATCTGGACATCGAGGGGATGAGCTGCGGCCACTGCGTGAAGGCGGTGCGCGACGCGCTCGCGGGAGTGGAGGGAGTGGAAGTGCGCGACGTCAGCATCGGCTCTGCGGACATCGCGGTGGACGAGCGGCGTGCGCCGCGGGATCGCATCCTCGATGCGATCGCCGACGCGGGCTACCAGGCGACGGTCGATTCCGCGGCGTGAGCGGCGCGCTGGCGCTGCTGCGGCGCGCCTTCGCGCCGGCGTGGTAGCCTAGAGAATCTCGGAGAGCACGGCACTCTCGCGCTGCGCCATCGGCGCGGGAATCTCCGAGTCGTGAAGCACCGCGACCTCGACCAGCCGCACGCCGAGCGGCGATCCATCGGCGGGCGGCTGCGAGCGGACGGATGGGACGTGCAAGGTCACCGAGATCACGCGCCAGAGCGTGCTCGGTCCCGCCGGCTCTCCATTCGCGTCGGTCACGTCGAGCTGGAGCACTTCGCCGCGGGCGGGGACGCACGCGGCGGGGCACTCGGCGAGGAGCTGCTCCTGATGTCCGTGACGGACGACGCGGAGTGTGAACATGCGCGACGTTAGGCAGAGGTGGAGAGCGGCGCTGTGGTACGGCTGCTACGGCGAGACGATCTCCACGGTGCTGGCGGCACGGCGCGACGGCTGGCCGGGGACGTCGAGCTTCAGCTCGACGGTGTAGCGCCCCTCGGGAACCTCGGCGAGGTCGATCACGACCGTTCGACCGCCGACGGACCCGCGCACCTCGGGAGTGTCCTCCCAGCGAAGATGCACCGGCGCACGCGGCGTCGCGACCCCGGCACGCTCGGCCATGCGCCGGAGGAACCCCGACTGATCGGGAACCAGACCGATCGTCGCGGTGACGCGCTCGTTGGCGGCGAGACCGTACATCTCCCAGAAGAGGCCGAGCTTCGTCCCGGTCGCGATGCGTCCGTCGATGATCGCGTGCGCGACGACGCTGTCGAGCGCAGAGGGCGGCGCCGTATCTCCCTGGAAGAGCAGCAGGTCCGAGAGTCCGACGCGGCCCGAGTCGACGTCGATCGGGGGGACGCCGCTGCGCGCACGCGCGGCGCGGCCGGAGGCGCTGTCGCGCAGCTCGACGGCGAGGAACGCGGGACGCCAGGGGGCGGACGCCGTGATCACGCCGCGCGGCGCACGAACGCCGGTGACGACGACTGGCGGCGTTCGCTCGTCGCGTACGAGCACGAGTGCAGTGCGGGCGCTGTCGACGCCGTGCATCGCCGTATCCGAGCTCGCGTCGAAGGCCGCGATCGCGAGCGTCGAGTCGCCGCGCCGGAACAGTGCGACGCGCTCCGTCAGCCCGCCCAGCGTCGGCGCGCCGCGCACCGGAAATCGTGCGCGCGCGGTAGGGTCGTCGC
>JABFXM010000453.1 GCA_013361745.1 Gemmatimonadaceae bacterium
GGCGTCGCGCAGGCGAAGGCGGACAGCGCGCGGCTCCCGTGGACCGCCGCCGACGCGCACTTCATGGCGGCGATGATCCATCACCACGCGCAGGCGATCCAGATGTCGCGCATGGCGCCGAGCCATGGCGCGAGCGCGGAGGTACAGCGGCTCGCCAGCCGGATCATCAACGCGCAGCAGGACGAGATCCGCACCATGCAGCAGTGGCTCGCCGACCGCGGCCAGCCCGTCCCCGAGCCGACGCCCGGCCCGATGATGATGGACATGGGCGGGATGCAGCACGAGATGCTGATGCCCGGGATGCTCACCGAGGAGCAGATGCGGCAGCTCGACGCGGCGCGCGGCGCCGCCTTCGACCGGCTCTTCCTCACCTTCATGATCCAGCATCACAAGGGCGCGACCTCGATGGTCCGCGACCTCTTCGCGACGTACGGCGCCGCGCAGGACGAGACCATCTTCAAGTTCGCCTCCGACGTCAACGTCGATCAGACCACCGAGATCGCGCGCATGGAGAAGATGCTCGCCCTCGCGAAGCTCGGCTGGACCACCGCCGCGCCGCAGTGATGTCGCACCGCAGCACCGCTCGCCACCGCACCAACTCCGCTCCAGCAGAGGACCCCTCAATGGCTGCCCAGCATCATCGGTCGTCGAACCACCGGCGCACCGCCGTGGTGTCGCTCCTGTCCGTCGCCGCGCTCGCCGCGGCGTGCACGCACACTCCTTCGTCGATGTCGAGCGACGTCACGCCGGCGGGAAGCATGTCGGCGACCGCGCCGAACCCCGACCCGCGCGTCGGCCTGAAGGCCGGCCTCTACGACGCGGGCGAAGCGGCGTGGAACCTCGAGGTCCTCTCGAAGACGCCACCCGCGCCGAGCTTCGCCGGCAAGGTGAACTCCGACCTCGCATTCACGGGCAACTACGCCATCCAGGGGAGCTACAACGGCTGGCAGATCTGGGACATCTCGAACCCGAGCCATCCCACGCTCGCGACGGCGTACGTCTGTCCGGCGTCGCAGAGCGACGTCTCCGTCTACAAGAACCTGCTCTTCATCTCGGGCGAGGGACTGAGCGGGCGCATCGACTGCGGCACGCAGGGCGTGAAGGACACCGTGAGCAAGGAGCGGCTGCGCGGGATCCGCATCTTCGACATCACCGACATCCGCAACCCGCGCAACGTCGGCAACGTCCAGACCTGCCGCGGCTCGCACACGCACACGCTGCTCGTCGATCCGAAGGACACCGACAACGTCTACATCTACATCTCGGGCTCCTCGGGCGTCCGCAGCCCGAGCGAGCTCGCCGGCTGCTCCGCGGCCGCTCCGAGCAGCGATCCGAACTCGGCGCTCTTCCGCATCGAGGTGATCAAGGTTCCGGTCGCGCATCCGGAGCAGGCGGCGATCGTCAGCTCGCCGCGCATCTTCAACGACCTTACCGCGCCCGCCCGGCACGGGGAGTCACCGGAGGACATCGCCGCCGCCGCCCAGCACGCCGCCGAAGCGCGCGCACACGGCGGCTTCACCGCGCGGATCCACGGCACGGAGGTGGTCGCGCCTAACGGTTTCGTGCAGGAGCAGCTCGACAGCATCGTCAAGGCGCGCGGTGGCACCGGCACCCCGACCGCGGCCGACAGCGCGACGCTCCGCCAGAACTTCCAGGCGATCGTCGACAGGATGGTCGGCGAGACGCCGGGCTCCGGCCCGCGCCCCGGACCGACGCAGTGCCACGACATCACCGTCTACCCGGCGATCGGTCTCGCCGGCGGCGCGTGCGAGGGCTACGGACTGCTGCTCGACATTCACGACCCCGCGCACCCGACGCGCATCGCCGCCGTCGCCGATTCGAACTTCTCCTACTGGCACTCGGCGACCTTCAACAACGACGGAACGAAGATCCTCTTCAGCGACGAGTGGGGCGGGGGCGGCCAGCCGAAGTGCCGCGCCAGCGATCGCCGCGAGTGGGGCGCCGACGCGATCTTCACCATCAACGGCAGCCAGCTGCAGTTCCAGAGCTACTACAAGCTCCCCGCGCCGCAGACGCCGCAGGAGAACTGCGT
>JABFXM010000175.1 GCA_013361745.1 Gemmatimonadaceae bacterium
ATCCGCCCGTCGTCGCGTACAACCTCGCCAACCTTCGTGTCGCCTGGGGACGCGTCGAACTTCCCTGGCGCGGCTGGAGCGACTCGCTGCTCGGCTTCTGGCGCGACGCGGCGAGCACGTTGGGCGTGCCCCTGCTCGTCGCCGAGGGAAGCACCGACGCGGGCGCCTGGCGCTATCCGGCGGTGTTCCTCGAGCCGTACTATCCGCTCGAGGAGGCGCGCGTCTACCTGCGCGTGCTCGCCCTCTCGCAGCCGACGTCGATTCTTCCCTGGGAGCTGACGAGCGACTACTCGCTCCTCGCCGGGGGCGGGATCTTCGGCGACACGAGCGGCCCGATGCATCCCACCGAGCGCTTCTTCGTCGTCAAGCAGCTCGCCTCGGTCCCGCCTAACGCTTTCCACGTTCGCGCTCGCTGCGACCGCGTCGAGACGAGCTGCGCCGCGCTCGCCGATCCGGCGAGCGGCGTCTATACGGTGCACGTCGTCAACGACGGCGCCTCGCGACCCGTGACGATCACCGGACTTCCCGCCGGCATCACGGAGCTCCGCGTCCTTGTCACCGACGCGACGCGCGGGATGGCGGAGGGCGCGCGCGTCCCCGTCCGCGACGGCGTCGCGCGCCTCACCCTCGACGCGACCAGCTTCACGACGCTCGTAGGCGCTCGCTGACGGCTCCTCTTCCCAACCATGAATCGTTCTCTGGCTGTTACCCTCGCGTCCCTCTCCCTCGCCACCGCGGCCAGCGCGCAGCGCGCCTACACCGTCGTCTCGCCCGATCGAGCCACGACGGTGCGTGTCGAGACCGGCCCGCGCGTCGCTTACTCCGTGACTCGCCGCGGTCGCGTCCTCGTCGCGCCCTCGCCGATCTCGCTCACCCTCGACGGCGGCCGGGTGCTCGGCCGCGGCACGCGCGTGACCGGCTCGGACACGCGCCAGATGCGCGACAGCGTGCGCCCCGTCGCGCCGACGAAGAACGCACTCGTGCGCGGGCGCTGGAACGAGCTCGACGTGCGATTCGCCGGCGGATACTCGCTCGAGGTGCGCGCCTACGACGAAGGTGTTGCCTGGCGATGGGTGCTCGCGATGGGCGACTCGGTCACCGTCGTCGCCGAGCAGGCGACCTTCGACGTCCAGGGCGCGACACCGGGGTGGGTCGGGCTCGACTCGACCTTCATGACGCACTACGAGCCCGCCTACAAGCTGGTCTCGCTCGACACCCTGCGCGGCGGACGGCTCGGACTGCTCCCCCTGCTCGTCCCGCTCGACGGAGGGACGAAGGTCGCCATCACCGAATCGAACCTCGAGAGCTACCCGGGGATGTACGCCGTGAGCGGTCGCGACTCGAGCGCGAGCGGTCCGGCGATCGTCGGGCGCTTCCCCGCTTTCGCGCTCGCCGACAGCGCCCGCAACGACCGCGACGTCGTCGTCATCCGGCGCGCGCCGTACATCGCGCGGATCAGCGGGCGGCGCGCGCTGCCCTGGCGCGTCATCATCATCGCCGACGAGGATCGCGCGCTGCTCGAGAATCAGCTCGTCTACGAGCTTGCGCCCGCCTCGCGGCTCGGCGACGTCTCCTGGATCAAGCCGGGCAAGGTGAGCTGGGACTGGTGGAACGCGCTCAACGTGCGCGGCGTCCCCTTCCGCGCCGGCCTCAACACCGCGACCTACGAGTACTACATCGACTTCGCCGCGAAGTACGGCATCCCCTACATCATCCTCGACGAGGGCTGGTACAAGCTCGGTGATCTGCTGACGCAGGCACCCGGCGTCGACGTCCCGGCCATCGTCCGCTACGGCCAGTCGAAGAACGTCGGCGTGATCCTCTGGACCACCTGGCACACCCTCGAGCAGCAGATGACCCCTGCCCTCGACCAGTTCCAGCGCTGGGGGATCCGCGGCATCAAGGTGGACTTCATGCAGCGCGACGATCAGGCGGTCGTCGATTTCTACTGGCGCACGGCGCGCGAGGCGGCGGCGCGGCACCTTCTCGTCGACTTCCACGGCGCGCACAAGCCGGCGGGACTCAACCGCGCCTGGCCCAACGTCCTGACCTTCGAGGGCGTGCGCGGGCTGGAGCACAACAAATGGAGCGAGGAGGTCACCCCGCGCCACACGATGATCCTTCCCTTCACCCGCATGCTCGCCGGGCCGATGGACTTCACCCCCGGCGCGATGATCAACGCGCAGCCTCGCGACTTCCGCGTCGTCTTCGACCGGCCCATGAGCATGGGGACGCGCGTGCGCCAGCTTGCGATGTACGTGCTCTACGAGAGCCCGCTCCAGATGCTCGCCGACTCGCCCTCCGAGTATCTTCGCGAGCCGGAGGCGATGGACTTCCTCTCGACCGTCCCGGTGACCTGGGACGAGACGCACGCCCTCGACGCGAAGGTCGCCGAGTACGCCCTCGTCGCGCGCCGCAGCGGCGACAGCTGGTACGTTGGGGCGATGACGGACTCCTCGGCGCGCACCCTGCCCCTCTCGCTCTCCTTTCTCGGCGACGGTCGCTGGACGATGGATCTCTGGGCCGACGGCCCGAACGCCGACCGCAACGCGATGGACTTCACCCGCACGACGCGCGAGGTGTCGCGCGCCGACAGCGTGCAGCTGCGACTCGCTCCCGGCGGCGGCTTCGTCGCCCGCCTCCGACCCGTCAACCGTTAGGCAGCGCCATGTTCATCCATTCCGTGTACTTCTGGGAGCGCGAGGGCCTGACCGCCGCCGAGCGCGACGAGTGGCTCGCCGGCCTCCGCTCGCTGCTTGGCATCGAGACCGTGCGCGGCGGCTCCGTCGGCACCCCCGCGGCGACCGACCGTCCAGTGATCGACGCCAGCTACTCCTATGCGCTCATCGTCAGCTTCGACGATGAGACCGGACACGACGTCTACCAGGAGCATCCGGTGCACGACGTCTTCCGCGAGCGCTGCGCGCGCTTCTGGAAGAAGGTGTTGATCTACGACGCCGTGACCATCGACGCGTGAGCGGGCGGCTCCTCGTCGGCACCGCGGGGTGGTCGCTGCCCGTCGCGGTGCAGGCCGCATTTCCCGCCGAGGGAACGCACCTCCAGCGCTACGCGCGCCGCTTCCCCGTCGCCGAGATCAACTCGAGCTTCTATCGGCCGCACCGCCCGGCGACCTACGCGCGCTGGGCGACGCTCGTCCCCGACGGTTTCCGTTTCGCGGTGAAGATCCCGAAGGCGATCACCCACGAGCGAAAGCTCGTCGCCTTCGGCGACCTCCTCGACGCCTTCCTCGCCGCGGCTGGCGCGCTCGGCGACCGACTCGGCGTGTTGCTCGTCCAGTTGCCGCCGAAGCTCGCGCTCGACGTCGCGATAGCGGACGAGTTCTTCCGCGACCTCCGCGCGCGATTCGGCGGTCCCGTGGCGCTCGAGCCGCGGCACGCGAGCTGGTTCGACGCGGACGCCACGCGGTTGCTCGTCGAGCACCGCATCACGCGGGTCGCCGCCGATCCGCCGCGCGTGCCATCGGCGTCGGAGCCGGGAGGCGATCCGGCGCTCGTGTACTACCGCCTGCACGGATCGCCGCGCACCTACTGGTCCGCCTACGACGATGCGTATCTCGACGGCCTCGCGGCGCGGATGCGCGACGCAGCACGCGGCGCGAAGGAAGTGTGGTGCATCTTCGACAACACCGCCTCCGGCGCCGCGGCGGCGAACGCGCTCTCGCTGCTCGATCGCCTGGCCTGATCAGTCGGCGTCGCGCATCGCGCCGCTGCGGCTCGTCTCCCCCATCGTCGCGTAGACGAGCAGCGAGCCGGCGATGCAGAGTGTGACGTACCAGTAGTACCATCGCTCGTGGCCGACGCTCTTCGCCCAGAGCGCGAGATACTCCGCCGTTCCGCCGAAGATCGAGACGGCGACCGCGTACGGCAACCCGACGCCGAGCGCGCGGATCTCCGTCGGAAAGAGCTCCGCCTTCACGACGGCATTGATCGCCGTGTAGCCGCTCACCGCGACGAGCGCGGCGCCGAGCAGCAGCAGCGCCACGGGCGCGCTGCGCGCCCGCTCGAGCGCGGTCAGCACGGGCACCGTGCCTAACGTTCCGAGCACGCCGAAGGAGACGAGCACCGGCCGGCGGCCGATGTGGTCCGACAGCAGGCCGACGACGGGCTGGAGGAGCATGAAGCCGAGCAGCGTGAGCGCGGAGATGCGCGTCGCATCCGCCTTGCTCCAGCCGGTGGTGTTGACGAGGAACTTCTGCGCGTACGTCGTGAAGGTGTAGAAGGCGACCGTGCCCCCCGCCGTGAGCCCGACGACGTTGGCGACGGCGCGCGGATGTGCGGCGAGCGCCCGCAGCGATCCACGCCGCTCGCCGCGGTGCGTTTGGAACGACGCCGTCTCCTCGAGGCCGCGGCGCATCCAGAGCGCCACCGCGGCGCAGAGCGCGCCGATCACGAAGGGGATCCGCCACCCCCACGCCTCGAGCGACGTGCCGGACATCGTCGCCTGCAGGAGCAGCAGCACGCCTAACGCGAGGAGCTGCCCCATGATCAGCGTCACGTACTGGAAGCTCGACCAGAAGCCGCGCCGCCCGCGTCCCGCCATCTCGCTGAGGTAGGTCGCGCTCGCCCCGTACTCCCCGCCGACGCTGAGCCCCTGGAGCAGTCGCGCGGCGATCAGCAGCACCGGCGCGGCGAGGCCGATCGTCGCGTAGCCGGGCGTGAGCGCGACCATGAGCGACCCGCCGCACATCAGGAACACCGACGCGGTGAGCGCGGCGCGGCGGCCGCGCCGATCGGCGAAGCGTCCCATCAGCCAGCCGCCGACGGGGCGCATCAGGAAGCCGACCGCGAACACCGCCGCCGCGTTGAGCAGCTGCACCGTCTGGCTCGCCGGCGGGAAGAACGACTTCGCGAAATAGAGTGCGAACGCCGAGTAGACGTACCAGTCGTACCACTCGACCAGGTTGCCGACCGAGCCGCCGAAGATGGAGCGCAGGCGCTCGCGGTCGGTGATCGGAGGGCGCGGGGTCGCGTCAGGCATCGCGGATGATCGCCGCGGAGCGCGCGAGCGGCAAGCGGTGATCCAGCGCACTTCTTCGGTCGGATTCGGGGTTACCCGTTCCGCGGGCGAGGAGTCGGTATGGGTAAGCCCGTCACCGCTGGACGCGTGGCGGACGCAGACCCTGACCCCGAACGCCCATGGCTTCGTATCCGACTCCCGCCGGCGTGCGCACCACTCCCGCCGCGCCGCTCTCGTTCGATCGAGTGATCGCGATCTTCCGCGGCGGCGTCGCGACCTCGCGCGCGCTCGACGCGATCTGGACGCCCGCCGTCGCGGCGATGCTGATCGTCGTCTCCGGCTCGCTGGGCTTCTGGTTGAAGCAGCCCTGGCTCTTCGCCGGCCTCGGGCCGACGGTGTTCCTCCTCGCGAGCCATCCCGGCCACGAGAGCTCGCGCTTCCGCGCCGTCGTCCTCGGCCATCTCACCGCGATTGCGTGCGGCTACCTCGCGATCCTCATCCTCGGCGCCGGGGGGGCGCCCGCGCTGCTCTCGAAGCCCCCGCTCACGCGCGTGTGGGCGAGCGCCTTCGGGCTCGCGATGCTCGCCTTCGTTCAGCCGCAGCTCAAGGCCTGGCACCCCCCCGCCGCGGCGACGCTGCTCCTCGTGACGATGGGCGCCTACCGCATGACCGGCAAGACGCCCCTCGCCCTGATGTGCGGCGTCCTCGTCGTCGCGATCGTCGCCGAAGCGCTGAACAGGCTGCGCGTCGCGAAACGTTAGGCGGGTACAGGGGGAAGGAGAGTAAGGCGAGTAAGGGGAGTAAGGGGAGTAAGGCACTGCCGGCTGGCAGTCGCTTACTCCCCTTACTCGCCTTACTCGCTTCAACGCGCACTCGGCGTCCGGAGACACTCCACTGTGAAGCGGTCGGGACTGAGTGCCGTCCGATTCGCAGCGAGGCGAGACGCTGGTCGCGGCGCTGCAGGACGCTCGTATCCGGTCGCGGACTCTTTGCGCGCCCATCGCGCCCCCGCCGACCCCTGACCCCTGACCCCTGACCCCTTACGCCCGGCCCCTGCGCCCGCATGCGTTGCCATTCGGTGCTCTACCTCCCTACGTTGCGTCAATGGTCAGACTCATCTGCATCGACGTCGACGGCACGCTCGTGGGCTCGTCGGGAACCGTGCTCGCCGAGAGCTGGGCGGCCGCCGCGCGCGCGCGCGAGGCCGGTATCCATCTCGCCATCTGCTCCGGTCGCCCCGCCTTCGGGCTGGCGCGCGGCTACGCCGAACGACTCGACCCCGCGGGCTGGCACGTCTTCCAGAACGGCGCGAGCATCGTCCACCTCGCGCAGCATCGCTCTCTCTCCTCGACGCTCGTGCCGGAGACGATCGCCTATCTCGTCGAGCGCGCGCGCAGCACGGGCTGGATCCTCGAGCTCTACACCGACACGGAGTACGCCGTCGAGAGCACGGCTCCGCGCGCCCGCGCGCACGCCGGCCTCCTCGGCGTCCCCTTCGCGCCGCGCCCCTTCGCCTCGCTCACCGATCCGATCGTGCGCGCCCAGTGGCTGCTCCCGCTCGGCGGGGAGCGTGAGGCGCTCCTCGAGCCCGTCCCCGGGATCGAGATGACGCCGTCGACGTCGCCTGTCATGCCCGATACCTGCTTCGTCAACATGACCGCGCTCGGGGTGAACAAGGCGCGCGCGGTGCGCGCCGTCGCCGCGGAGTACGGAATTCCACTCGACCAGACGATGTTCGTCGGCGACGGCCGCAACGATCTCGACGCGATGCGCGAGGTCGGCTGGGCGATCGCGATGGCGAACGCCGACCCCGAGCTGCACGACGTGGCGCGCCACGTGGTCTCGCACGTCGATGACGCCGGCCTCGCCGAGGCGCTCGAGATGGCGATCGGCACGCGCGACCTCTCCGCGAGCGGCAGCTGAACGAGCGGGTCGCCCGGACCGTGTCCTATCCCCTCGTCGACCTCGCCCTCGCGCGCCGCCTCGAGCGCACCGAGGCGCGCGCCAACGTCGCCTTCGTCGAGGCGCGCGCCGAGCTGCGACCCGAGCTCGGCGCCGCGTGGATCGACGTCGGCGGGACCTACGCGATGTTCGATGGCGTCGGCGCGCCGACCACGCAGACCTTCGGTCTCGGGCTGTTCGAACCCGTCGGCCCCGCGGAGATGGAGACGATTGAGCGCTTCTTCCGCGAGCGCGGCTCGGAGGTGATGCAGGAGGTCAGCCCCATCGCCCCGCCCGAGGTCGTCGCGCTGCTCGTCGAGCGCGGCTACCGTCCCTTCGAGCTGAGCAGCGTCCTCTTCCGGCCGTTAGGCACCGCCGACGCCGCGCCCTCGGTGGGCGAGGTGCGCGCTCGCCTCGTCGCCCAGGGCGAGGAATCGCTCTACGCCGACACCTCCGCCGAAGCGTGGAGCGCGACGAGCGATCTCGCCGACTTCATCCGCGGGTACGCGGCGATCACCGCCCGTGCGCGCGGGACGCACTGCTTCATCGCCGAGCTCGATGGAGCGCCCGTCGGCGCCGGCGCGCTCGCGCTTCACGACGGCGTGGCGTTGCTCGCGGGGGCGGCGACCATTCCGCGCTGGCGCGGGCGAGGCGGCCAGCGTGCGCTGCTCGAGGCCCGGCTCCGCTTCGCGGTCGAGCAGGGCGCTGATCTCGCCATCATGGCCGCCGCGCCGGGCAGCAGCTCGCAGCGGAACGCCGAGCGCCAGGGATTCCGCATCGCCTACACGCGCATCAAGTGGCGCGGGTGACGGCGACGCGCTCCGGTGCGTGACCTCGACGATCTCTTCGCCGCGCTCGCGCGCGCTCCCTTCCGCGCGAAGTTCCGGCTCGGCCCCGCGGACGCGGAATACCTGCGGCTGAAAGGTCTGCCGGTGGTCGTCCGCCACGCCGAGGATTTCGTCGCGCGACGACTCGCGCCCGCCGAGCCGAAGAACGACGG
>JABFXM010000272.1 GCA_013361745.1 Gemmatimonadaceae bacterium
AGGACGCCGGACTTGCCCTCGGTCGCCCCGAGGATCCGCGCAGCTGTCTGTGTCTCCATGGCTCCCCCTTCTGGTTATCATGCTGTCAATCGGATTAGAAGGCCGACTCTATCGAGTCGTTTAACACCCTGTCAAACGAAAAGCGCGCATACGAGCTGAAGGAGCGGGCACGCCGCCAGCGGGAGACCCGCCGACGGATCGTCGAGGCGACCGTCGCGCTGCACGCGGAGCGGGGACCGGCCGCGACCACCGTCGCCGAGATCGCCCGGCGCGCGGGCGTCTCGAGGCTGACGGTCTACAACCATTTCCCGAGCGACGGCGAGCTCTTCGCCGCCTGCCAGAGCGAGTTCCTCACCCGGCACCCCGTTCCCGACCTCGCCGCTGCGCTGGCGCTCGACGACCCGGCGAAGCGAGTGCGCGAGACGCTGGTGGCGCTCTACCGCTCCTACCGGGAGCGGGAGTCGATGACGGCGAACGTCCTCCGCGATCGAACGAGCCTGCCCGCCCTCGACGAGCTCCTCGCTCGAACTGTCGACCGCCACCAAACCGAGCTCGCGCAGGCACTCGCCGCGCCGTTCGCAGCGCGCACGAGGAACCGGAACCACGTCCGAGCCGCGATTGCGCTCGCGCTCGCCTTCCCCACGTGGCAGCGACTCACCCGCGAGGGGCTCGGCGACTCGGCCGCCGCCCGCCTGATGACCGAGCTCGTCGCAACCGCAGCGGGAACCAGAGAACGGTGATCAACCGCGGTGGCCGTGCTCCATTGGAGCGTCCATCATCTTGAGCATCTGCCAGCCGCCGCCGTAGCGGAAGTACCGCCAGGCAAGAACCCCAGCGAGTGAGAGAAAGATGAGGTTGAGGGCGGTCGTGTAGTTCCAGGCGATGCTTGCTTCGATGACCCTGGCGTTCCGGGCGGTGCGTTCGATCCCGAGGCCGTGGAAGACGAATTCGACGATCAGCCCGGCGGCGACCATCGCGGCGTAGAACGTGACCAGCAGAAAGCCGGCCATTCTCCAGCCGTAGTACTTCTTGTAGATGTGCAGGATCGGCAGGATGATCAGGTCGGCGAAGACGAACGCGAGGACGCCGCCGAAGCTGATGCCCCCGTTCCAGAGCACGGCCGCGAGCGGGACGTTGCCGACCGAGCAGACGAAGCTGATCATCGCGACAGCCGGCGCGATCAGCGGCCCCCAGACCTTCGCGAGGATCGGGTGGTGTTCGAGGAAGAGTCCCTGCCAGAAGCCGTGCGGCACCCAGGCGGCCAACGCTCCGGCGATGAGCAGGCCGAGGACGATGTCACGCCAGATCGCGGCCCAGTCCATGACGAAGTAGTCGGCAGTCGCGGTAAAGCCGCGCGGTGTTCGCAGCCGCTGCCACCACGAAGCGGCTCCTTCGGCCGACATGTTCATCTCCGCGTGGCCCTCCATCGAACCGAGCCGGCCCCTCTGCGCTTCTGCTCGCGCCTCGTCGACGAGGCCGGGCTTGAGGAAGATCCGGAAGAGGATCGCTATGAGCACGATCATGAGCGGCCCGCCGACGAACTCTCCGGCGACGAACTGCCAGCCGAGCAGCAGCGCCATCACGATCCCGAGCTCGAAGACGAGGTTCGTCGAGGCAAACTCGAACACCATCGCCGCAGTGAAGTCGCCGCCGCGCTTGAACAGCGAGCGCGCGAGTGCCACCGATGCGTAGGAGCAAGACGATGACGCTGCGCCGAGCCCGCTCGCAACGAGCAGGGTCTTGGGCGAGTCGTCCGGCATCAGGCGACGCATCTCGCGCTTCGATACGACCGCCTGGACGACGCCGGACAGCGTGAAGCCCAGAATGAGAGCCCAGAGAATCTCCCAGGTCATGCCGGCGGCGAACGACAGCGCGCGGACGATCTCGTGGCCGATCGAGACCGATGCGATCACGGGTGCGCATAGCCCGCAGCGCGCTCGCCGGTACCCGCGACAGCACGACGGTAGAACGTTCGTCGACGGTCACGAGATGACGAACCCCTCCAGCGCTGGGTCATTCTTATGCCGTCGCGCGCACCGCTCGTGCGAACC
>JABFXM010000159.1 GCA_013361745.1 Gemmatimonadaceae bacterium
CCCGCGGTGAAGCTGCACTGGTACGACGGGGGAATGCTCCCCGAGCGGCCGCGCTGGTATCCGGACGACATGCCGCTGCAGCCTGGAGGGGGCGGGATCTTCGTCGGCGAGAAGGGGATCCTCGTCTACGAGACGTACGGCAACAACCCGCGCGTCTTCCCCGAGGATGTCGCGGCGAAGGCGGCCGCGGTCCCGCAGAGCGTCGCCCGGATCACGGTGCCGCACGAGGTGAACTTCGCGCAGGCGTGCAAGGGCGAGGCGACGGCGAGCGCGCCCTTCGAGTACGCGAGCGCGCTCACCGAGACGATGTTGCTCGGCATCGTCGCGCTGCGCTCCGGCCAGGGCCGCCGCATTCTCTACGACGCGGACGCCATGCGCGTGACGAACGTGCCGGAGGCGAACGCGTTACTGACGCGAGATTATCGGAAGGGGTGGGAGCTGTGAGTCGCTGACCGCGGCGGGCCGGACGCGACGGGCTGGAGGCTGCAGGCCGTCAGCGGCCGCGGCACTACGCACGACAACGGCGACTCGGGGAACCCCCTCGAGCCGCCGTCGCTTGCAGCTTCCAGCCTCCAGCTTCCAGCCTACGCCGTGACCGGCGCCGTCGTCGGCTCGACGGGTTCGTCGGGGTGCGACGCGGCTCTCGGTCGGAAGATGATCGCGAAGATGATCGCGATGACGAGAGCGCCCAAGGCCGGCGCCATCCAGACCGAGCGCCAGTCGTGCGCCGGGGCGCCGTTCGCGCCCGTGATGCGGTACGATCCGACGACCGCGCCCGAGACCCACGCCCCGACGAAGTAGCCGACGCCGTTCGTCACGAAGTTGATGAAGCCCTGCGCCGCGCCGCGGACGCGTGGACCCGCCTTCTCGTCGGTGTAGATCTGGCCGGCGACGAAGAAGAAGTCGTAGCAGACGCCGTGGAGCAGGATGCCGAGGTAGAGCAGCCACATCCCCGGGCCGACGTTGCCGCGGCTGAAGGCGAAGTAGCGCAGTGCCCAGGCGAGCATCCCGCCGAGCATGATCCCGCGGATCCCGAGCTTCCGCAGCGCGAAGGGGAGCAGCAGCATGAATCCGACCTCGGACATCTGCCCGAAGGTCTGGATGAAGGCCGCGTCCTTGACGCCGATCTCGTTGAGGAAGGGGTTCGTGAAGGCGTAGTAGAACTGCAGCGGGATGCAGAGGAGGAAGCTTCCGATCACGAAGATCAGGAAGGCGCGATCCTTCAGCAGGTGCAGCGCGTCGAGCCCGATCGCGTCACGCGCGCTGAAGGGCGCGCCGGCGGCCTTCGGCGGCGTATGCGGCAGCGCGAGCGAGTAGACGCCGAGCACCGCCGAGCCGATCGCCGCGACGCGGAGCGGGAGGGCGAGCGCGTCCGCGTGGAGCACCTTGCTGACGATGATCCCGGCGACGATCCAGCCGAGCGTTCCGAGCACGCGGATGAAGGGGAAGTCGCGCGCCGGATCGGAGACGTGGTGGAAGGAAATCGAGTTCGACAGGCTCAGCGTCGGCATGTAGCAGAGCGCGTACAGGATCAGCAGGGGGAAGAACGCGCCCCAGTTGGTCTGCGTCGAGACGAGCCAGAGGAGGACGGCGCCGAGCAGGTGCAGGATCGCCATCAGCTTCTCGCTCGCGAAGAAGCGGTCGGCGACCATGCCGACGAAGAAGGGCGAGACGATCGCCGCGATCGCCGTCGCGCTGTAGGCGAGGCCGACCTGCTGATCGCTGAAGTGCAGCGTCTGCGAGAGGTACGTGCCGACGGTGACGAACCACGACCCCCACACGAAGTACTGCAGGAACATCATCGCGGCGAGCCGGACGCGCGCGCCGCTCACGGGCGCGTGCGTGTCCGCGGCGATGGTCTGATTGACGCGGCTCATTGCAGCTCCCGGATCTTGGCGTTGCGGATGGAGAGCGCGCCGTCGTGGTCGCCCTGGATGCCGATGTGGCCGCGCTTGGCGACGCCGTAGCTCGGGTACGCGCCGAACTTGCTCGCCTTGACCTTCGCCGCCCAGTCGGGGCTTCCGAGCTCGTACTCGACCACCTTCTGCCCGTTGAGCCAGTGCTCGACGTGATTGCCGCGGACGACGATGCGCGTCGTGTTCCACTGGCCGGCCGGCTTCACGATCCCCGCGGGCGAGGGATAGATCCCGTACGCGGCGCCCGCGGCGGTGAGGCGGCTCTTGCCGTCGGGATGCCGCGCGTCGTCGAGCAGCTGATACTCCGGGCCGCTCCAGTAGATCTTGTCCTGGTCTTCCGTCGCGCGGTAGAAGATCCCGGCGTTGCCGCCCGGGGTGAGCATCCAGTCGAGGGTGAGCTCGAAGTCGCCGTACTGGTCGCGCGTGACGAGATCCTCGACGCTTCCCTTCTTCGAGAGGACGCCGTCGCTGACGGTCCATCCCTTCGGCAGCGAGTCGCTCTTGTAGCCGCGCCACGCGGGCGCCGCGTTCTGCTCGATGAGCGAGTGCCAGTTGGTGTCGGGGGCGGTGGAACCCGCGGCCGTCGCGGTGGTGATCGTGGACGTCCTGGCCGCGGTGGAGTCGGTCTTCGTGTCGGTGCGTGAGGTGGCGCAGGCGACGACGAGTGCGGCGGTGATGGCGGGGAGAGCGGCTCGGGCAGAGACGGGTATGGTCATGGCTCCGGGGGCGCGGGTAGGAATTGCGGGCATAACCTACGGCGAGGAACGCCGGACCGCGAGAGCCGGGGCGAGGCGTGCTTTGCGGGGGTGGCATCGGATCGCTCCGTGTGGCGGTCCGGCCTCCAACTGGTGAACGACAATCACACGGATCGACACGGATTCACACGGATCCGACTCTCGGTCATGTGCGACGGAATGGTCTCGCCTGGCGGCCCGGCATGCCCTCTCCGTGAAGATCCGTGCAAATCCGTGAAGATTGTAGTTCGTCGGTTAGTGTCCCGCCGAGCGACAGGGTCACGAGCGCATTGCGCCCCGTCCGTCCACTCGCCATGTTCGCCGCGACATCGACTGGAGAATTCATGTCCGACGAGAAGAGCGCTTTCGGCGCACCCCAGGACCGCAGGTCCTTTCTGACGAAGCTGGGCGGCGCGGCGATCGCGGCGAGTGGGCTCGGGACGCTCGCCTGCGCGATGGCGCCGGCGACGGGAAGCGCGACCACCCCCAGCGCCGGTACCGCGGCGGCGGGAGCGAGCACCGGGGCGAAGATCCGGCCCCTCGGCGTCCAGCTCTACACCGTGCGCGACGAGATGCAGAAGGACGTCGCGGCGACGCTCGCACGCGTCGCGCAGATCGGCTACACCGAGGTCGAGTTCGCGGGCTACTTCAACCACAGCCCCGAAGAGATCCGCGCGATGCTCGATCGCAACGGGCTGACGGCGCCCTCGTCGCACATCGCGCTGCAGACGCTGCAGGGTGATCTGTCGGGCGTGATCGCGGCGTCGAAGACGATCGGTCATCAGTACATCGTCTGCCCGTGGCTCGACCCGAGCCAGCGCGGCAGCACCGTGGACGCGTGGAAGAGCTTCGGCCAGACGCTCACCGACATCGGGCGCCGGGTGCAGCAGGCCGGGCTCCAGTTCGCGTATCACAACCACGACTTCGAGTTCCAGAAGATCGGCGACGTCGTCCCCTTCGAGGTGCTGCTCGCGAACAGCGATCCGTCGCTGGTGAAGATCGAGATGGATCTCTACTGGGCGACGAAGGGCGGCCAGGATCCGCTCGCCTGGTTCGCGAAGTATCCGGGGCGCTTCCCGCTCGTGCACGTCAAGGATGCGCGTGGCGCATCGATGGACATGGCGCCGGTGGGCAGCGGGAACATCGACTGGAAGCGCATCTTCGCGAAGCGCGAGCTGGCGGGGATCCAGCACTACTTCGTCGAGCACGACAGCGCGGCCGAGTATCCCGGCGGCTCCTTCGCGTCGATCGCGGCGAGCTACAACTACCTGCGGGATCTGACGGTCTGAGCGCGAGCCCGTTCGCTGGAAGTTGCTGCTGATTCGAAACACGAAGGTCACGAAGGAGCGCGAAGGAGGCTTCAGCGGAACCCTTCCTGCTCCTTTGTGACCTTCGTGTTCAATCGCCAGAGAGCGCTGACGCCAGACGAACCGCGCGTAGCATGAATCCGTCCTCCGGGAAACCGATGCAATCGTTCATCCGGCGTGCCGCGCTCGTGCTCGGCGCGCTCACGCTCTTCGTGCGCCCGGCGAGCGCGCAGGAGGATTCGACCGCGCGCACGATCGCGCCCGGCGTGACGCTGCGGCACATCGTGCGCGCCGAAGGACCGTGGGTGATCCATGCACTCAGCGTCGATCTCGCGAATCACGATCTCGCGGTCGGCGTCGCGCGTGCCTGCGACCGGCTGACGGGGCGCGAGCGGCCGAGCGCGATCTCGAAGCGGCTCAACGCGGCGGGGGAGCAGGTGCTGGCGGCGATCAACGCCGGCTTCTTCGATCTCGAGGGCGGCAGCGGCGCGACCGTCGGCAACGTCGTCGTCGACGGCGAGATCGCGCAGGCGAGCGGCACGACGGCGAGCCTCGCGCCGCGTCCGCGCCCGATCCGATCGCAGCTCGCGATCGAGTCGAACGGGCGACCGGTGATCGCGCGCTTCCGTCTCGCCGGGAGCGTTCGCAGCGCGCACGGTCGCTGGACGCTCGGCGCGCTGAACGAGCCGCCGGTGCCGGACGGGGTGACGCTGTACAGCGAGTGGTCGCAGCGCCCACCGCGCGTCCCGGCGACGATGCGCGCGGTGTCGGTGCCGCTGGTGCTCGTCGCCCGATCCGGAGACACGCTGCGCTACCGCGTGCTCGCCGACGCGCGCGACACGACGGAGCGCGGGCTCGTCGTCGGCACCGGATCGTTCGCGGCGAAGGTGGCCGCGCTGCGCGCGGGGGAGCGCGTCACCGCCGTCGCGACGATGACCCCGGATGGCACGCCGCGCGCCCTCGTCACCGGCTGGCCGGCGATCGTGCGCGATGGGCGCAGCCTCGTCGAGACCGTCGACTCGCTCGAGGGCGCGTCGAAGGGATTCGCGACGACGCGGCACCCGCGCTCCGCGGTGGGGATCTCGCGCGGCGGAGACACGTTGCTGCTCCTCGCGGTGGACGGGCGCCAGGCGTCGAGCGTCGGGATGTCGCTCGCCGAGCTGGCGCGGACGATGATCGGGCTCGGCGCGTGGAGCGCGCTGAACCTCGACGGCGGCGGGTCGACCGCGCTCGTCGTGAACGACAGCGTCGTGAGCTCTCCGTCGGATCCGACTGGTGAGCGCGCGGTAGGGGACGTGCTGCTCGTCACGCGTGCGGCGGGTTCGGCGCGAATCACGCGCAGACTACCCGCGCGCGCCAGCATACCGAGCTGCGTGCTGGCCGGCGCACGCGACCCGGATCGTTGAGGTAGCGCCACAGCCTAACGCTTCATGCTGTCGGCGACGAAGACGCTGAGGGTGTCGGCCTTGCCTCTGAACGTCGCCACCACCCGACGACGGCCGCCCGGCGGGAGCGGGTCGAGAGGGCTCTCGTAGCGGCGAGGATGTGGGCGCAGATCCGCGTCAGGATAGGTGATGTCGACGCTCGCATGAGGGAGCAGTCCGCCCGCCGCGTCGAACACGTCGGCGGTAAAGCGCGGCTCCGCGCCCGCGCGGATCGTGTCGGGCCGCGGATGGATCACCACGCGCGCGACGGGAGGTCGGACGACCACGACCTGCGTCAGCGAGGTTCGTGGCGCCTCGCACACGTGCGCCGTGTCCGCGTACGGCGCGAGGCCGCCGACGTGCACGGTCGACACCCCCGGTCGTCTCGCGATGCGGGTGATTGGCCCGGGGACGCCCGGCGCGACGATCACCATCTCTTCCAGCACCGCCACTCCGGCCGATGCTGGCGGCCGCGGAGGAGCCACCCGCTTCGGAAGTGCGCCGAGCACCGTCGTGTCGCTGATGACGAAGCTGGAGTCGCTCTTTGGCGCGTCCCAGCTCCCGGCGCAGAGGTCTCCGCTGCAGGTCTCCTCGCTCAGGCGGAGCTCGAGCGTGTCGCCGACGGTCACCCAGGAGCTGTCCCATCCGCTCCACCCAGGGCGAACGCTGATCGAACGGCTCACCCAACGGCCATTCTTGCGTGCGAGTCTCTTTCGCTCCGCCACCCACGCGAGCAGCGAATCGCTCGGCGGCGGCATCTGTGGGTCGACGTACTCGACCGAGACGCTGTCGCTCCAGGTCGTCGCCAGTCCCGGCCGGCCGAACGCGAGCTCGGCGCGCGCTGGACGAAGCCCGAAGAGGTTTGCGACGAGCGCGCTGTCGCGAAGGGTGATCTCCACCGCGCCGTCGCGCACCGCTGCCTTCCCGACGTCGCGCTCGTCGCACAACTGAACCCAGCTCTCCCCGCCACAGCGCATCACCCTTCCGGAAGCGACGACCGCGCGGAGGGAGCGAAAGCGGCGGAGCGTGTCGTCGGGCGCCCGACCTACCGCGAGCTCCACGGAGCTGCTGCCCTCGACCGCGGGAGTATGCAGACTCCAGAGGTACGTCCACGCTCCCGTCGTGTCGGCGGGGGTCCATCCCCACCGTTGCGCGGTGTCGCGCGGAAATGTGACGCGCGCGTCGCGTCGGCTGACGACCAGCCGCGCGCCGCTGGATGATTGCGCCGCGAGACCGCTCGCGAAGAGGCATATCGCGAGTAGCGGGCGCAGCGCTGCACGGCTGCGGTCGAGTCGGATGCGGATCATCGGGATCGGGAATGAACGGATCGCTCCACTCATGGACGACCGAGCATCGCGATCATGCACGCCGCTCGCGCTGCATGACGACTCCGGGCACGCCATCTGCGAAACCAGGCGTTCCCTAACGGTTTCACGCACGGTGCACCAGGCCGCGCACGCAGCCCCAGCCGGAGGAAACGAAGCACATGGCAACGCAACAGGCACCGAACGGCACCCGACACAATGGCAGCGACGGCACGTCGCGCCGCCCGATGACGCAGGCGCCGCGCAACTGGAAGGACGCCCCCGAGCATTACTCCGAGACGCCGGACTGGAAGGACGGGACCACCAAGTTCCTCGGCTGGTTCAGCATCGGGCTCGGCCTCGCCGAGATCTTCGCGCCGCGCCAGGTGGCGAAGCTCATCGGCGTGAAGGACGAGGAGGAGTACGTCGGCACGCTGCGGCAGTTCGGCGTGCGCGAGATCGCGGCGGGGCTCGGCATCCTCACGCGCCCGAAGCCCACCTACTGGCTCTGGTCGCGCGTCGGCGGTGACGCGATCGACCTCACCTGGCTTACGCGACGCCTTCGCGACAGCGAAGAGGACAACGACAGCACGAAGCTCCTCGCCGCGATCACGGCGGTCCTCGGCGTCACCGCGCTCGACATCATCCAGGGGGCGAAGCTCACGAGCGATAAGCTCCCGTCCACCGGTCACGACGAGGGAAGCTTCCAGCTCGGCGAGGGCGACGACGGCGCGGTTCGGCTCGAGGCGCAGGTGA
The DNA here is from genome assembly GCA_013361745.1 of Gemmatimonadaceae bacterium. Classification (GTDB taxonomy): domain Bacteria; phylum Gemmatimonadota; class Gemmatimonadetes; order Gemmatimonadales; family Gemmatimonadaceae; genus JABFXC01. The sequence goes on from JABFXM010000159.1 coordinate 7,442, forward strand.
CGGTGGGCGCGTCGCCGGCGGAGTGCTACGAGTTCTGGAAAACCCAGGAGAATCTGCCGCGCGTCATCGGCCATCTCGAGAGTGTGCGTATGCTCCCGAACGGCCGCACGCACTGGAAGGCGAAGGCGCCCGCCGGGATGAGCGTCGAGTGGGAGGCGGAGACGATCGAGGATCGTCCGAACGAGTACATCGCCTGGCACGCACTCGAGCACGAGCAGGTGGACAACCTCGGCTCCGTCACCTTCCTCGAGGCGCCCGGCGACCGCGGAACGGAGGTCCATCTCGAGATGGAGTACCACCCGCGCGGCGGCGTGGTCGGGGCGAAGATCGCCAACCTCTTCAAGAAGATCCCGCAGGGCGCCCTGATGATGGACCTGCGCCGCTTCAAGCAGCTCATGGAGCTCGGCGAGGTCGTGCAGTCGGACGCGACGGCCGCGCGCGCGATGCCGCATCCCGCGCGACCGAACGCAGA
>JABFXM010000068.1 GCA_013361745.1 Gemmatimonadaceae bacterium
ACATCGGCTCGTCGGCGTTCGCCGCGGACCATCCGGAGATCATCCGCGGGATGCAGGTGCTCCTCAACCAGGACAACGGCACCGGAGAGATCGACACGGTGCGCAGCGTCGGCTTCCTCGACGCGCCGGCGAGCTTCACGAGCTGGATGTCGCGCATGCCCGGCGACATCACGCGCGGCGTCTACGTCGACATGCCCGGCATCGCCCACGACGAGAGCACCGACAGCGACGCCTTTGCCTGCCGCGACGCGCCGGCGTTCTTCCTGAATTCGTCCGACTGGGACTACAACGACTACACCTGGCACACCAACCGCGACACGTACGACAAGATCAGCTGGGACGCGGTGAAGAAGAATGCGACGCTGATCGCGATGCTCGCTTACGAGGCGAGCGAGGATCCGCAGAAGGTCTCGCGCGCGCGGCGCATCCCGCCGCCGGACCGCAAGCCGCCGACCTGCGAGACGCCACCGCGGAGCTGGGCCGAGGTGCTGCGCGGCGCCCACTGAGCTCCGGTCGAGCCGTGCTGCCAACTACCTGAACGACAATCGCACGGATCGACACGGATCTTCACGGATCGACACCGATCGATCCGTGAAGTTCCGTGTGATTGTCGTTCAAAACGTTGATTCCTGCCCACCGATAGGGGCCGTTGCGGCGCGCCGAGTCACGCTCCCGCGCTACTGTCCTCCCTAGCCGTCGTCGCGATTCGCCTTCATTGTCATGGCGTCCCTCCACCCCTCGGAGCCGCCATGTCGACCCACGATTTCACTCGCCGTCAGTTCATCGGAGTCAGCGCCGCCGCCGCGGGAGCGACGATCGCGGCGAAGACGATTCGTCTCACGCCTGCACCGCTCCTCGCGCAGCAGCGCACCGTCGCGCCGAGCGATCGCGTGCGCTTCGGGATGATCGGCGTCGGGATGCAGGGGTCGGGGCTGCTCGCGACCTCCATCCATCTGCCCGGCGTCGAGTGCGCAGGTGCCGCGGATCTCTATGACGGACGCCATACCCTCGCGCGCGAGATCGTCGGTCCCGACCTGCCCGTCACGCGGCGCTATCAACAGCTCCTCGACGACAAGAGCATCGACTGCATCGTCGCCGCGGTGCCCGACCACTGGCATCGTCAGGTGGTCATCGACGCGGTGAGCGCGGGGAAGGACATCTACTGCGAGAAGCCGATGTCGCACAGCGCGGCCGACGGCGTCGCGATGGTCGCCGCGGCGAAGAAGAGCGGGCGCATCGTGCAGATCGGATCGCAGCGCGTCAGCTCGAACATCATCGCCAAGGCACACGAGATGATCTCGCAGGGGATGCTCGGCGACCTGATGCTGGTGGAGGGATGGCTCGGCAGGAACAGTCCCACCGGCGCATGGGAGTATCCGCCGCCGCCGGACCTCTCGACGCGCAACCTCGACTGGGACACCTGGCAGGGCGACGTCAGGCCGAAGCGCCCGCTCGACCCTAACGTTTTCGCGCGCTGGCGCTGCTGGAAGGAGTACGGCACCGGCGTCGCCGGCGACCTGCTCGTGCATCTCATCAGCGGGATGATGGCGATGCTCGGCATCAACGAGGCGCCGCGCCAGGCGTTCTCGGTCGGCGGGATCCGGCACTGGAAGGACGGCCGCAACATGCCCGACGTCATCGCGACCAACTACTACTACGGCGATCTCCCCGTCTACATGCGCCTCAACCTCGGCACGGAGATGCCCGAGGTCTATCGCTTCCAGGGCTCGAAGGGGATCCTCGAGGTGAACGAGGGCGGGCTGACCTTCACGCCGCAGAGCGGCCAGGACGACTCGCCGAGCTACTACGCCTACAGCTTCCCCCGGGCGATGCGCGAAGCGTACTTCGCGCAATGGCACGCCGAGAACGACGCGCGCGTCGCGAAGGAAGCGACCACCGAGACGATCTCCTTCCGCGGCCACGACTACGACGACACCGAGCCGCACCTCGCCAACTACTTCAACGCGGTGCGCTCACGAAAGCCCGACGTCGAGGACGTCGTCTTCGGCCACCACGCCGCGCTCGCGTGCCATATGGCGAACGAGTCGT
>JABFXM010000317.1 GCA_013361745.1 Gemmatimonadaceae bacterium
CGAAACGACGAAGGGCGCCGCGACCGCGGCGCCCTTCGTTTTCCGTCCCATCGCTCCCGGCTCAACCGCCGCTCGCCAATGCGCGGAGCGCCGCGACGCGCTTCTCCGTCGGCGGGTGCGTCGAGAAGAGGTTGAGCAGCCCGCCATTCATCCCCGCGAACGGATTCACCTGGGCGAGGGGCGCGACCGCGGGAGGTACCTGCATCGGGATGCGATGCGCATAGGCGTCGAGCTTCGTGAGCGCGCTCGCGAGCTCGAGGGGGCGTCCGGAGATCTGCGCGCCGACGGCGTCCGCCTTGTACTCCCGCTGGCGGCTGATCGCGAACTGGATCAGCATCGCCGCGACCGGCGCGACGATGATCGCCACGAGCTCGCCGATGGGATTGCGGTCGCGGTCGTCGCGCCCGCCGAAGATCCCCGCGAACATCACGACGCGACCGAGCGCGCCGATCGCGCCGGCCATCGTCGCCGCGATCGTGCTGAGGAGCATGTCGCGGTTCTTCACGTGCGCGAGCTCGTGGGCGAGCACCCCCTCGAGCTCCTCGTCGCTCACGAGCTCGAGGATCCCCTCGGTGACGCAGACGACGGCGTGCTCGGGATTCCGCCCGGTCGCGAACGCGTTGGGCTGCGCGTGCGGCGCGATCGCCACCGTCGGCATCGGCAGTCCGGCGCGCTGCCGCAGCCGGTCGACGATCGCGTACAGCCGCGGCGCCTCCTGCGCGGTGACGACGCGCGCGCCGTACATGCGCAGCACGAGCGACGACGAGGCGAAATACATGAAGAAGTTCATCGCCGCCGAGAAGAGCAGCATCATGGCCAGCCCGCTGTTCCCGCCGAGCATGCCGCCGAGCGTGACGAGCAGGGCGGTGAGCCCGGCCATGAGCACAAAGACCTTCACGTTGTTCATCGGTGTGTTCCTCCTGATTCCTGTTGTACACCGAACGCACGAAAGGCGAGCCCTCGCGCGCCGGCATCGTGAAAATGCCCGACATCGCGAAGGTCTCGCCTCGGTCACCCAGCTCAGCGACCCCGACCGGACCGTGCACGCTCGCTGGAGCCTGCAGTCTTGACGATCCGGCCGCGCGGATTCGTTCCGCGTGGCTACTCCCCTTCTTGCAGGAAATATAGGAGAGTTAGGGGAGTAAGGGGAGTAAGTGACTGCAACCGGGGGTGCCTTACTCTCCTCACTCCCCTTACTCTCCTCACTCCCCTTACTCCCCTTACTCCCCTGCCTTCCCGCGCCGGCAAGAAACCATTCAATGCCACGACGGTGGTTCGCCGCCTGCGCGAGGCGGTGGGCAGCTTCGCCGACGCGGCGATGTTCGCGTTGCGCGACGAGCACGGCCACCGGTCGCTCTTCGAGCAGCTCGTCGCCTGCATCCTCTCGATCCGGACGCGCGACGAAGTCAGCCTCCCCGTCGCGCTGAAGCTGTTCGCGAAAGCGAAGACGCCGAAGGCCATCGCCGCGCTCACCGTGGCGCAGATCGACGCGCTGATCCACGACGTCACCTTCCATGAAGGGAAAGCCCGCCAGATCCGCGAGATCGCGCGGCGCACGGTGGACGAACATGGCGGCGAGCTCCCGTGCGACTACGAGGTTCTCACGAGCTTCAACGGCGTCGGCCCGAAGTGCGCCAACCTCGCGCTCGGCGTCGCGTGCAACCAGACGCGGATCAGCGTCGACATCCACGTCCACCGCGTGACGAACCGCTGGGGGATCGTGCACGAGCGCACGCCGGAGCGAACGGGTCTCGCCCTCGAGCAGGTGCTTCCGAAGCGCTACTGGGTCGAGATCAACCGGCTGCTCGTCCCCTTCGGGAAGCACGTCTGCACGGGCCGGCTGCCGAAGTGCTCGACCTGTCCGGTGCTGGAGTACTGTCGGCAGGTAGGCGTTACTGAACACAGGTGACGTGGGAGTTGACGTGGGACGGGGGATCGATGGCGGGGCTTGGGACGACGTGGGACGTGGTCCCACGTCCCACGTCGTCCCACGTCCCCCGTCTCTCTCACGTCCCCCGTCGTCCCCCCATCCCCAACTCGCTCCCTCGT
>JABFXM010000100.1 GCA_013361745.1 Gemmatimonadaceae bacterium
GGCACCAGCTCCTCGGCGCGCTCTCCGCGGCGCGTAACGAGGCGGCGCAGCTCGAGGAGGATCTCCTCGTCACGCATGCGCTCCCGCGCACGGGGGCCGGAGCGCCGCGCGTCGGAGCGGAGCGCGCCTAACGCGCCGAGATCGACGGACGTGGCGGGAGGAAGGGGCCGACGAGATCCCAGTGCCAGGCGTCGCGCCGGAGGCCCGTGCGTGGATCCTTCAACGGCTTGAACTGAAGGCGATCGGCGCTGATCCCGACCGCGCGGCCATAGGCGAGGAGCAGGTCGCGATCGGTGGACACGAGGTGCGCCATCGGCCGCCCCTTCCAGACGTGCCGATGGAGCCAGAGCCCTCCATCCATGGCGAAGATCATCCCCTCGCGGCGATCGGTGAACTCGCGATAGCGCGGCGGGAAAGCCGAGGGAGCGCGCGCGGCGTCGGTCTCCTCGCCCGCGCTCCGGCTACTTGCAGGTGATGAGTCCTTCGCTCGTCGCCGGGGCGATCGGCGCGGCGCCCGCGATGAAGAGCGAGCAGCGAAGCGGCCAGGCCTGCGGGTGCGTCACCGTCGCCGACCAGCCTTGAGGGCTCGCTTCCGGAATCGTGATCACGACGCCGGGCGATCCCCTGAAGTTCATGGAGTCGAGCGCCGCGGTGTAGTGGTTGTTCGAGTAGAAGTACGACTCTTCCGCCGTCGCGAGGTTGCGCAGATCCGTGCGCAGGGCCGCGGCGTTCGCCTTTCCCTTCGTGTTCTGGAACTTCGGGATGGCCAACGCCGCGAGGATGCCGATGATCACCACCACCACCAGCAGCTCGACGAGCGTGAACGCGGCTCTGCGACGCATCGGAATCGGGACGAAGGAGCGCCGCCAGGGGGCCGCCGGCGCCGGCGTCGACGGAGACACCGTAAGACAAGGACGCCCGGGTGCGACGGAAGTCACGATTCCACCCGGTGGCGCCCGTCACAGCTTCGTCTCCAGCCAGTTCGCCCCCGTTCCGATGTCGACGACCAGCGGGACCGACAGCTCCGCGGCGTGCTCCATCTCCTCGCGGACGAGCGCCTCGAGCGCCGCCAGCTCGTCGGGTGGGGCCTCGAACACGAGCTCGTCGTGCACCTGGAGGATCATCGCGCTGCGAAGCCCCTGCTCGCGAAGCGCCCGGTGGATGCGGATCATCGCGATCTTGATGAGATCCGCCGCGGAGCCCTGGATGGGGGAGTTCGTCGCCGTCCGCTCGCCGAATGCGCGGATGTTGAAGTTCCGGTCGCGCAGCTCGGGGATGTAGCGCCGGCGCCCGAAGATGGTCTGCACGTATCCCTGCGCCCGCGCGAGATCGACCATCGAGTCCAGGTATTTCCGGATCCCCTCGAAGCGCTCGAAGTAGCGCGTGATGAACTCTTTCGCCTCGGCGTGCGCGATGCCGAGCTGGCGGGAGAGCGCGTGCGCCCCCTGTCCGTAGATCGTCGCGAAGTTGATCGTCTTCGCCCGTCCGCGCATCGCGGATGTCACGTCGTCCAGCGGAACGTCGAAGATGAGGGCCGCCGTCTGGCGGTGGATGTCGCCCCCGCTCTGGAACGCCTGCACGAACGCCGGATCGTGCGAGAGATGCGCGAGCAGTCGCAGCTCGATCTGCGAGTAGTCCGCGGACAGCAGGGTCCATCCTTCGCGGGCGATGAAGCCGCGGCGGATGTCGCGCCCGAGCTCGCGGCGGATCGGGATGTTCTGGAGATTCGGATCGCTCGACGAGAGGCGCCCGGTCGACGCGACCGTCTGAGTGAAGGAGGTGTGAATGCGCCCGGTGTTCGGGTTCACCATCACCGGGAGCGCGTCGATGTACGTGCTCTCCAGCTTCGAGAGCTCGCGGTACTCCATGAGCAGCGAGGGCAGCGCGTGGCCTTCCTCCGCGAGCTCCTGCAGCACGCTCGCGTCGGTCGACGGCCCGGTCGCCGTGCGCTTGATGACGGGCAGCCCGAGCTTCTCGAAGAGGATCTCACGCAGCTGCGGGTTGGAGTTGATGTTGAACTCCGTCCCCGCAGCCTCGTAGATCAGCTTCTCGACGCGCTGGCGCTCCGCCTGAAAGCGCGTCTTCAGCGACGCGAACCACGGTCCGTCGATCGAGACGCCGACCCACTCCATGTCGCCGAGGACCTCGACCAGCGGGACCTCGACCTCGCGGAAGAGGAGGGTCAGCGCATGCGACTCGAGCTGGGGCTCGAAGAGCGCGCGCAGCCGGAGCGTCATGTCCCCGTCCTCGCACGAGTAGTCGCGCGCGCAATCGATCGGCACCTGGTCGTAGGGGATCGCGTTGCGCCCCTTGCCACAGAGCTCGTCGAAGCTCGTCATGCGATAGTCGAGAAACTCGAGGGCGAGCACGTCGAGGCCGTGCGAGCGGCGTCCGGGGTCGAGCACGTAGCTGGCGAGCATCGTGTCGAAGTCGAGCCCGCGCAGCTTGATGCCGGCGCGGCGCAGCGCGAGCAGATCGTACTTCGCGTTCTGCGCCGTCTTGCGCACGGCCGGATCCTCGAGGAGCGCGCGCAGCGGCTCCATCTCCGCGCTGTCGAGCGACGGCAGGTTCCGGACGGGCTGCGCGCCGCGCGCCAGTACGCGCTCGGCGATGCTCGACGGCTCGGCCGGCGCCGCGGCTTTCTTCTTTCTCGGCTTCGGCTTCGCGGCGACCGACGCCGGCTCGTCGCCTCCCATGACGAGACCGCGGTCTTCCGGCGCGTCCGTGGGCGCGCGGTCGCCCGAGGCGTCGAGCAGAAGGTCGCCCTGCGCTCCGTCACGCACGCGGTGGCGCAGCGGGAAGTAGTAGGCTTCCCCTGCCGCGACCGCGATGGTGACGCCGACGAGGGTCGCGCGGAGCGGATCGACCTTCTGCGGGCTGTCCGGGTCGATCAGGGTCTCGGTATCGACCGCGATCGTGCCCACCTCGCGAGCGCGCGCGACGACGCGTTGCATCTCCTCGACCGTGTCCACCGTCGCGTAGCGGATCTCCACCGTCGGCAGGGTGAGCGCGGGCGGTGGCGGGAAGTCGAGCGCGGGATCGTTCTCCGGGAGCGCGCCCGGGGTATCGTGCATGGACAGCGCATCCGGCGCCGCCGGCGTGCCGATGCCTAACGCGCGGCCGGCGCCCGCCGCCGCCGCGGCCTGCTTGGCGAGCCCCTGGAACTCGAGCTCGAGGTACAGGTTCTTGAGCCGCATCCAGTCCGGGTCGCGGACGCGGAGCCGATCGAGATCGAGCGTGACCGGCACGTCGCGCCGGATCGTGACGAGCTCCTTGGAGAGGATGGCCAGGTCGGCATACTGCTGCAGCGCCTCGCGCGGGCGCTTCTTCGCGATGTTCTCGACGTTGGCGAGGATCCGGTCGAGTGGCCCATAGCTGTTCACGAGCTCACTCGCCGTCTTGTCGCCGATCCCCTTCACGCCGGGGACGTTGTCCGACGAGTCGCCGACGAGCGCGAGGTAGTCGACGACGAGCTCCGGGGGAACGCCTAACCGTTCGCTCCCGTTCTCGATCCCCACCCATTGTTCCTCGACGCTGGCCGGCCCGCCGCGTCCCGGGTTGAGCAGCCAGACGCCGGGCGCGACCAACTGCTGGAAATCCTTGTCCCCCGAGACGACGACGACGTTGACGCCCTGCGGGACTCCCTGGGTCGCGAGCGTGCCGATCACGTCGTCCGCTTCGTAGCCGTCGCAGGAGAGCACGGGGATGTGCATCGACTCCAGCAGCTCCGAGATGCGGGCCATCCCGCGATCGAAGTCGGCCTGCAGCTCCTCGCCCAGTTTCTCGCGCGTCGCCTTGTACGCGGGGTAGCGCTCGTGGCGGAACGACAATCCCGCGTCGTGCACCCAGCCGAGGTACTCGGGGTGGTGATTGGCGAGCAGTCGCTGGAGAAAGTTCGCGACGCCCCAGACGGCGGAGGTGTTCTCTCCGCGAGTCGTCGTGAGCGGGCGTGAGAGGAGCGCGAAGAACGCGCGATAGATCAGCGCGTAGCCGTCGACGAGAAACAGTCTGGGTGCTGGCGGCGGTGCGGGCATACGGTGAAAACAAACACCGCGAGCGGTGCGTGCCTAGGCGGTTGCCGGTTGCCGGCTGCCAGTTGCCAGTTGCCAGTTAGCGAGTGCACGCAGTTACTCCCGACTGGCACCCGGCGACTGGTCACTTAAAACACCACCGCCTGCCGAGGTCGGCAGGCGGAGGCGGGATCGCAGGGCCGGGGAGCCGGCGAGAGCTCAGAGCCGCTGGACGTTCGCGGCGTGCAGTCCCTTGTCGCCGGACTTGATCTCGAACTCGACGAGCTGTCCTTCGGCGAGGGTCTTGAAACCGTCCATGGTGATCGCGGAGAAGTGGACGAAGACGTCCTCACCGCCGTCCTGCTCAATGAAGCCGTAGCCCTTGGCGTCATTGAACCATTTCACTTTCCCTTTGGCCATACGAGGCTGCCTCCTGCGGGGTGAATCATGCACCGCTGCGACGACACGTGTGGCGCACCGCCTGGCGCGCGGGGCCTATATAGGAACACATGACACTTTTGTCAATATCACGGCCCCCGGCCCACGACGACGGCGACCCCCACGAGGGCCACCAGGCGCGCATTGTCGTCACGGGGCCACGGCAGCCGCTCCGCGATCGCGGCGACCATTGACGCGATAAACGCAAGGGGAAACGTCAGGCGCGCGAGCAGCCATGCACCGGCGAGCGTCGCGATGATGCAGGCCACGCTCCCCTCGAGCGACTTGCCGTCGCGCAGCGAGCGATGACGACCGAAGCGCATGCCCACAAGTGCCGCCGCGGCGTCGCCGACCGCCGCGGCCCATGTCGCCGTGATCGCCGCGTCACGCGGCAGCAACGCGACCGCGGCGCACATCGACGCGAGCAGCCATGTCGCACCGGTGAGCGCACGCGTCTCGTGCGCGCGGAGCAGGGGAGCGAAGACGCGGTCGAACGCGCGCGCGGCGTGCACCGAGGATCGTCGCGCGCCCTCGACGAGCAGCGCGATCACCGCGAGCGCGCCGAGCGTCATCGCGGCGAGCTGCCGCGAGAGCCCGAGGGCGAGCGCCACGGGCACGGCGACGCTCGTCAGGTGGATCGCCTTTCGCCCCAGCTCGCGCCCCCACCTCGGCGGGGCCGTCACCGCGCGTCACGACGCGCGGCGGCACGCGCGCTCATCGCGGACGGACGCGCCGCACCAGCGACTGGAATTCCATCTCGCTCGTCGTCGTCAGGCGGTACCGGCCGAAGCCCGACTGGTCGATGAACACGAGCTGCGTGCGATACTGCGTGTACTCCCAGATCTGCACGCGCCCACGCTGCGCGATGTCGCCCTGGCCCTGCTCGTAGATCTGGTCCGGATCACCGAGCGACACGAACACCTTGCCACGGTCGGTGAGCCAGCCGGGACCACCTTCCTCGCGATAGCGCAGGTTCGCCTGCTCGATGCGAATGAAGTAATCGCGCAGCCCTTCGTGCTCGGGAGTGGTCGTATCGGGATCGGTCGCACGGAGGAAGGCGAGCCAGGCGCGCCCGCGGTCCTGCGGCGCCGCGTTCCTCAATGGCGCGAGCACGTCCGGGAGCGCGAAGTACCGCAGGTACGAGAGCATCTCGTCGAAGGAGGTGATCGCGATCCCCTCACCGAAGCTCACGACGAGTCGCGTGCGTGTCGTGTCGCTCCCCCCCGCGCCCCAGGCGAGGAACGTATCGATCCCGGGCCCCAGGCGCGTGATCGGGAGCGTGATCATCCCGCTGCTCATCCCCCGATTCGTCGGCAGCGCGACCGAGTCGCGCCAGAGCTGGATCCCGTTCGCGTCACGGACCTCCGCCTGCACAGCGCCGGTGCCCCCGTAACGCTCGACATAGACCATCAGCGACGAATCCTGTCCGAACACGGCGGTCGCGCGCGCGTTGGGCACGAGGACGGGCAGCGTGTCGCGCCGAAGCCGCGGCTCCGCGTCGTACACCGGGACCGCCGACGAGAAGCCCGGACCCGGACCGCGCGGGACGGTCACGTTCAGGTCGCGCACCGTCGTCCGGCCGCTCTCGACGTCGCGGACCGTCAGATTCAGCACGTAATCCTGTGGTGCGAGGCGGATGTACTGCTGGAAGATCAGGCTCTCGTCGCCGCGGCTCGTTTCCTTGTACGACGCGACCCGCACGATCTGACGTCCCTGCTCCTTGCGCACCGATGTGCCGGAGCGGCGCGCGTCGATGATGACGTCATAGCCCGCCCGGTAGTGGTCGCCCTCGCGCACGAACGTGAGGGCGCGGTTAGGCAGCGACAGCGTGAGGAGGAAGAGCGTCGTGTCGGGAGACTGGCTCGCGAAGGCATGGGTCGCCCCCACGAAGGGGACCGGCGTCGTCTCAACGAAGAGCCCTACCTCGCGGTAGAGCCGCGACACGTCGAGCGCCGATGGCACCCCGGGGCTGCGAGTGGGAGACGCGCCGCGATCGACCGGTGTGCGCCCCCCGCAGGCCGCGACCAGTGCGACCACCACCGATGCGGCGAGAGCCGCGGCGATTCGTGACGGTAGGGTCTGACGCCGGACGCGCGTGATGTCGGACATGAATTGACGTTCCTCGTGACAGGTTCGAGGGTGCACCGTCGCCCTCGCTACGCCTACACTAGCGCGCGCCGCGGTCGCTTGCCACCGTCCGGTGGCCGGATTAGGTTCGCCGCGTGTCGCACCAGTCGCTCGTCGGACGCACCATCGCCGGATACACCCTCAACGCGCTGGTCGGCGAGGGGGGAACGTCAGCCGTGTATCGGGCGGAACATCCGGTGCACGGGACCGTGGCCGTCAAGGTGCTCCGCGAGAAGCTGCGCGAGGATCGTACCGCCGTCGCACGCTTCACGCGCGAGGCACGCTTCGGCTCGCGCGTGCATCACGACAACGTCGTGCGCACGATCGAGATCGGCGAGGCGGAGCCGGATCTGCACTTCCTCGCGACCGAGTGGGCGCCGGGCGAGCTGCTCGAGCGCTACGCGCGCCGCAAGGCGCCCCTCCCCCCCGACGAGGTCGTCGTCATCGTCGACCAGATCGCCGAGGCGGTGCAGGCCGCGCATGCCGCGGGGATCGTGCATCGCGACCTGAAGCCGGACAACGTGATGTACGATCCGGCCACGCGTCGTGTGAAGCTGCTCGACTTCGGCATCGCCGCCGACACCGACATGGGGGCGGAGGAGCGGCTCACGCGCGCCGGATTCTTCGTTGGTACGCTTCTCTACGTCGCCCCCGAGGCGCTCTCCGGCGAGCTGGTCTCCCCGGCCGCGGACCAGTGGAGCCTCGCCACGATCGCCTACTACCTGCTCTCGAGCTGTCACCCGTACGGGGCGCGCACGCCACGCGAGATGTTCACCAAGCTGCTCTCGCAGCCGCCCGTGCCCCTCAATAGCGCGAAGGAGAGCGTGAAGGTCGCGCCGGGGGTGGAGAGCGTGGTGATGCGCGGATTGTCCCGTGATCCCGCCAAGCGCTATCCCAGCGTCCGCGAGTTCGCCGCCGCGCTGTCCGCCGCCGTCGCCGCGGCGGACACGGCGCCCGAGCCCGCGGTGGCGGAGGACGACAACACCCTGCTCGAGAAGGCGCGCGCTCTCTTTCGTCGCCGACGCGAGCGCTAGGCTCCGGACGTTAGGCGCGACCGCACGGCGCCACGTCTCCTACCGGTCCGTGGTCGGGGCTCGTTCACCCGGAACGACGACCGGCGTTTCGACCGTCGCCGGACGCGGCGGCGCGACGCGCACGTCGCCGCGCCCGACCGGGATCCAGATCGTGAACGTCGAACCCTTGCCGAGTGCGCTCTGCACCGTGACCTCGCCGCCGAGCAACCGCGCGAGCCGCCGCGAGATCGGCAGCCCGAGTCCGGTGCCGCGGTGCATCGAGTCGCCGCGCGGACCCGCGTTCACCTGCTCGA
>JABFXM010000092.1 GCA_013361745.1 Gemmatimonadaceae bacterium
GATCGGAATGCTCTTCGACGTGCTGACGATCCTCGCATCGCCGCTGGCAGTCTTCGGGGCGCTGGCCGCGGTCGTGATCGTGAAGACGCTCGTCACCACGGGCGCGAGCGTCGCACTCGGCCAGTCGCTCCGCATCGCGATCCTGGCCGGCCTCGCGCTCGCGCAGATCGGAGAGTTCTCCTTCGTCCTCAGCAAGGTCGGGCTCTCCGCCGGGCTCCTCGATCACGCGCACTATCAGCTCTTTCTCGCCGTCGCGGTCGGGTCGATGACGCTCACCCCGGCCCTCCTCGGTGCCGCGCCGCGCGTCGCCGCGCTGCTCGCGGGTCGCGCCGCACCGCTGGCGCTGCACACAGGCGACCCGCTTACCGACCATGTCATCATCGTCGGCTACGGCGTGAACGGCCGGAACCTGGCGCGCGTGCTCGGACGCGAGGGCCTGCCCTTCATCGTCGTCGAGCTCAATCCCCAGGTCGTGCGTCACGAGCGCGAGCGCGGCCGCGCGATCATCTACGGCGACGCCACGCGACCGGAGGTGCTCGAGCACGCGGGGATCCGCACCGCGCGCATCGTCGTGGTCGCCATCTCCGACGCGGCGGGAACGCGCGGCACCGTCGCCGTCGCTCGCCGGCTCAACCCGCACGTCCACCTGATCGTCCGCAGCCGGTACGTCCACGAGATGGACCCGCTGTTCGCGCTGGGCACGAACGAGGTCATCCCCGAGGAGTTCGAGACCTCGATCGAGATCTTCTCGCGAGTCCTCCACAGGTATCTCGTCCCGCGCGACGAGATCGAGCGGCAGATCCAGCACATCCGCCGGAGCGGCTACGAGATGTTCCGGACGATCTCCGCGGCGCACGGCCCGGCGCTGGGGCTGCAGCGCTTTCTCAGCGGCCTTTCCTTCGAGGTGTACCGCGTCGACGGCGGCAGCACGCTCGCCGGGCGGCCGCTCGCCGAGTCGGGGGTGCGGGACCGCAGCGGCGCGTCCGTGCTCGCCATCCATCGGGCCGATGGCGCGATGGTCTTCAACCCGTCTCCCGACGAACGCATTCAGGCCGACGACCTGCTCCTTCTCCTCGGGACGCACGACCAGATCAGCGCCGCCGCGCCTCTCTTCCGGATGGGGGACGCCGGAGAAGATGACTGAGCCGACGACCGATCCGGGGGGCACGGGTGCCGAGTCGCTCGTCGACGAGAAGTGGTCGCAGTATCCCCGGACGATCCTCGAGTTCCTCGCGCCCGGCGCGCCGCGCATCGATCTGCGGAAGCCACTCGGCCCGCGCGAGCACGCGCTCCTGCGCGACCTGCGGCTCGACCGCGCCTTCGCCGTCCTCACCGCGGAAAATCCGTGGGGTGAGAACGCTGAGGACGAGCCCACCGGCGCCGCCGAGGATGTGGCCGAGCGCCGCAACGCCACGCGCCGGGAGCGGCTCGAGCGCGAGCTGCGGGAGGCGCACGTGGCCTTCGTGCGCTGCGACGGCGTCGCGCCGGAGGGCGACTATCGGGAGCACGGGGTGGCCGCGCTCGTCGAGCGAGAGACCGCGGTCGCGATGGCGCGGCGGTATCGGCAGCTCGCCATCTTCTGGTTCGACGGGGAGCAGTTCTGGCTCATCGGCGCGGTCGCGGACAAGCCGCCCGAGCGCCTCCCGGCCTGAGCAGTCCCGCCAGATTTTTCAAGTCTCGCCCGCTCTCGCGGCGCGGTCCATATTCCGGCGTGCCGATCGTCCCCCTCTATGGCCACGCCGCCCTCCGCGAGCGTCTCGCCGCCGCCGCTGCCGCCGGGCGTCTGCCCGCGAGCGTTCTGCTCCACGGCCCGCAGGGAGTCGGCAAGCAGCGCCTCGGCCTCTGGCTCGCGACGCTGCTGCTCTGCGAGGCCGACGGCGCCCCTTGCGGCCGTTGCCAGTCCTGCCGCTACGCCGCCGAGCTGGCGCACCCGGACCTGCACTGGATCTTCCCTCGTCCGAGACTGAAGGACGCGGACGCCGGCGCCGAGGAGGTCCGGCAGGACTACGCCGAGGCGATCGCCGACCGGGTCGCGGCCGGTGGGCTGTATCCCCGCCCTTCGGGCTCCGAGGGGATCTATGTGGCGACCGTCCGCTCCATCGTGCAGCGGGCCGCGATGTCGCCGGCTATGGGCAAGCGGAAGGTATTCGTCGTCGGCGACGCCGAGCGGATGGTACCGCAGGAAGGCTCGGACATGGCGGCGAACGCCTTCCTCAAGCTCCTCGAGGAGCCGCCCGCGGACACCACGCTCGTCGTGACGTCGAGCGAGCCGGGAGCGCTTCTTCCGACGATCCGTTCACGGGTCGTCTCCCTGCGCGTGCCGACGCTCGCGGAAGCTGACCTGAAGGCGTTTCTCGCCGACCCGATCGTTCGTGAGGCACTCGAGAAGGAATCTCTGCCGACTGGCGAGGCGGATCGGATCGCAATCGCCGCCGGTGCGCCCGGAAACCTGTTCGGGGGCGGAGAGCGCGACGCGGCACGCGATGGCGCGAAGCGAATACTCGATGCGGCGGAGTCTGGCGACCGCGCCGCCGCCTTGCGCATCGCGTTCGCGCAGGGCGCCACGAAGGCCCGCGGCAGGTTCACCGACACTCTCGACGCGCTCGCGACGATGCTCCACGAGCGCGCTCGCACTCGCCTCACGCGCGGCGACGAGCGCGCCGCGGAGAGCGCAGCACGGGCTGTCGACGCCGTGGAGCGCGCGCGGGAGATGGCGGCGGGGAACGTCAGCCCGAACCTCGTCACGGCGGAGCTCATGCGCCGACTCGGCGACCGGCGATGAGCGAGCGTCGTCCAGGCGCCAAGCGCCTCAGTCACGTCGACGCCGATGGCGCGGCGCGGATGGTGGATGTCTCGGGGAAGCAGGAGACCGCCCGCATGGCTCGGGCGACGGGCACCATCAGGATGGAGCGCGCGACCCTCGACGCGATTCGCGCCAACACCGTGGCGAAGGGTGACGTCATCGCCGTGGCGCGCGTGGCCGGGGTCATGGCGGCGAAGAAGACGGCGGAGCTGATCCCACTCTGCCACCCCCTGCCCCTCACCGACGTCCAGATCGACTTGGAGGCCGATGACTCGCTTCCGGGGCTTCGCGCGACTGCAACTACGAGAACTTTCGGCCGTACGGGTGTAGAAATCGAAGCGATCTCTGCCGTATGCGTGACTCTGGTCACAGTCTATGACATGGCCAAGGCGATAGATAAGAGCATGCTAATCTCCGACGTCTGTTTGCTGGAGAAGACGGGCGGGCGCTCTGGAGACTGGCGGCGGGGCTAGGTGGCACGGGCGTTGCCCCTCTGCCTGGCAAGACCGCCGGAGCACATTCCAGAGAATGTGCAGTAAGTCACTTTATACCAACATCTTATGAAGAAGCCCATTCGTCATACCTACGTGCACCGAGGCGATGCCGCCCGGCGCAGGACGCGGATCAAGAACGCGGTCCTCGCGCTCGGCTTCGTCGTGGCGGTGGCGCTCCTCATCGGGAGCCGGAGCGCGGTCGGCGAGGCGCGCGCGGAGTCAGCGTTCAGCTTCGGGCTGACCTCCGAGTCGCGTCAGCTCGCCAACGAGCTGGGTGTGGCGAAGGGAGAGCTCGAGCTGACGCGCAATCAGCTCGACCGCGCGAACCGGATCATCGGCTTCTCGTCGAAGTACGGCGTGCCGGCCGGTCTCGCGTCGTCGATCTACGACATCGCGATGGCGGAGGGGATCGAGCCCGACCTCGGCTTCCGCCTCGTGCGGCTGGAGAGCGATTTCAACGAGCACGCCGTCAGCCCAGTCGGCGCCGTCGGCCTCACTCAGGTCATGCCGACGACCGCCCAGTATTTCCTGAAGGGGGCGACGCGCGAGAAGCTCTACGACCGTGAGACGAACCTGCGCGTCGGCTTCCGCTACCTGCGGACGCTGATCCGCGAGTACAAGGGCAATCTCAAGATCGCGCTGCTCGTCTACAACCG
The DNA here is from genome assembly GCA_013361745.1 of Gemmatimonadaceae bacterium. Taxonomy (GTDB): domain Bacteria; phylum Gemmatimonadota; class Gemmatimonadetes; order Gemmatimonadales; family Gemmatimonadaceae; genus JABFXC01. Next base: position 3,954 of record JABFXM010000092.1, read on the forward strand.
CGGACCGGCCGCGGTCGACGCGGCCCTCGGGATGGGACTGGACCCGGCGAATGGATACGACCGGATCGTGATGAAGGGATATCACGGGCGCGGCACGGTCGATTGACGCGCTTCACGAACGGGGGTGGGAAAGATCAGGGGCGGCGAATCGACGATTCGCCGCCCCTGATCTCTTTCCGTGGTCGCGCTCGATCAGCGCTTCCTGGAGCGCTTGCCGTGCGACGCCTTGCCGTGATGAGCCGACCGCCCGCTGTGCGCTCGCGCCTTCCCGCCGCGGACGACGAGCCGCTGTCCGGGGATGATGATGCTCTTCCGGAGGCCGTTCATGCGCATGATGGCCGCCGTCGTCGTCTTGTACCGGCGCGCGATGAGCCCGAGCGACTCGCCACGCTTCACGGTGTGGTAGACCGCCGCCTTCGACGAACCATAGATCTCGATCGACGGGTCGGGGAGATCGCGCGCGGCGGCGAGGACTCCCGCGCTCGGAACCAGGATCGTCTGCCCCACCACGAGACGGCCGCTCTTCTTCGCGATCTCGAGCTTCGGATTGTACCAGCGAAGCTCGCGCGACGAGACGCCGGTCCGTCGCGACAGCGCCGGCAGCGTCTCACCCTTCTTCGAGATCACCCGCGTGTACGCGGTCCGCTGCTCCACCGGGAGCGCGGTGAAGGCCGCATCGAAACCGGCGGCGCTTCCCGGCGGCACGCGGACGACGAAGGAGGTCTTCGGCGGCGTCACGCCGCGAAGGATGTGCGGATTCAGCTCGACGATCTGCGCGAGCGGAACGCCGCTCGCCTTCGCGACCGCGGCGAGCGGGGTCGACGCGGGGACGGTGACAGTGTCGAAGGCATAGGGCGCTTCGACGTGGAGCATCATTCCGTAGCGCGACGGTTCCTTCGCGACGAGCGCCGCCGCGATCAGTTGCGGCACGTAGTTTCTCGTCTCCGTCCGCAGGTAGTCCTTCTCGGCGAGCGCGAAGTAGCGGTCTTCCCCGGTCGCGCCCTGCAGATCGTCCGCGTAGCGCTCGAGGCCGCGCGAGACGCGTCCCGGACCGCCGTTGTACGCCGCGGCCGCGAGGTACAGCGATCCGAACTGGTCGTTGAGGTAGCTCAGGAACTTGATGGCGGCGTCGGTGGAACGGACGGGATCGCGGCGCTCGTCCACCCACCAGTCGACCCGGAGTCCGACGCCGCGCGCGGTCCCCGTCATGAGCTGCCACATGCCGACGGCGGCGGCGCGGGAATACGCGTTAGGGTCGTAGCCGCTCTCGATGAGAGCGAGATAGACGAGGTCCTCGGGGAGGCCGGCGGCCCGCAGCTTGGCGCGCATCATCGGCTCGTAGCGGCTGCCACGCTCGAGACGCGCCGCGAAGCGCTCGCGCGCGTCGCCGCTGAACAGCTTCACGTAGTGAGCGACGCGCTCCTGGGTCTCGTACGGCCGCACGTCGAGATCGAAGGAGGCTGAATCGGCGGGTGAACCGGCGGCCGCGACGGCCGGGGCGGCGGTGTCGCCGAACACCTGCAGCGCGGTCTTGTTCACCTCGGCCTTCGAGACGCTCGCGGTGTCGCCCGGAGCCTTCGTCACGCGCTCGGCCGCCGGGGGGTTGAGCACCCGGGCCGTCCGCCGTGCGGTGTCCGTCGATGCGAGAGTCGCGGCGGAATCGGTCGATCGAGCGGCCGCCGAGGATGGAGTCGGCACCATCGTCGGTGCCTGATGCTGGCAGGCGACGACGGTCAACAACGTCGCCGATGCCGCGCATGTGATGAAGCGCGTCACGTACTCTCCCCTTCTGGTTGTTCGCAAGCTAGTCGCGGAGCCCGACGTCGTCACCATCGCCCGCGCTGCCGAGGCGAGCGCTAGCGCGTCGCGATGAAATTGCCGAGGACGCGATTCGTCGCGTTGAGCACGGCGACCACGGTCCCACGAATGGCATCGTGTTCGGCGAGATAGCAGCCGAGCAGACGCGGCGGGCCCTCGCCCCGCTTCACCATCACCGACACGATGACGACGTTCGCGTCGAAGGCGCGGAGCAGCTTCACTCCGACGAGCTCGAACACGAGGGCGCTCCCGGAGAACGCCTCGAGCGCACGCAGCGCCGCGTCGGCGGCGATCCGCAGGTCTCCCATCGGGCTCGATTGCCCGCTCGCCTTGCCGAGCACTCGGACCCCGTCGATCCACTCGAGTTCCACCTCGCACGAGCACTGCCCCGACGGCGTTCTCGTGAAGCGGAACTCCGAGAAGCGCAGGCGCTCGCGCTTCATCTGCGCGGGGGTGATCGTCAGCGGAGTCTGATCGCCGGCCTGAGGCGTCGTCGGAGACATGTCGAGAGCGTGAGGCGGAGGGTCACGGAGGGCGCCGGCGCCCTCTCTGTATTCGTAGTACGACCCACGACGCCGAAAGCAACCGGAACCTCAGGCACGGCCAGCGGATGCCCGCGGACGCGCGACATTGCGTCGAGCACCCGTCGGTCTATATTCGGGCCATGATCCTCACCCTTCTGCTCGCCGCGATGGTCACCGTCGACAGCGGCGCCGTGACGGCGCGCACCGATTCACTACGCGCGCAGATCGAGCAGCGGATCGCCGCCGTACCGGGGGCCCGCGTCGGCGTCGTCCTCCACGACCTCGGCGACCGCTTCGACCTGCGCATCGGCGCGGACAGCAGCTTTCACGCGGCAAGCACGATGAAGGTGCCGGTGATGATCGAGCTGTTCCGGCGCGTCGACGCGGGGGCGCTCTCGCTCGGCCAGGGCGTGCTCGTCGTCAATCATTTCGGCTCGATCGTCGACGGATCGCCGTATTCGCTCGACGCGAACGACGACTCCGACAGCTCCGTCTACGCGATGGTCGGCAAGCGCGTGAGCGTCGGAGAGCTGATCGAGCACATGATCATCCACTCGAGCAATCTCGCGACGAACACGCTCATCGCGCTCGTGGGCGCCGCGCACGCCGACTCCACCGCGCACGCGCTCGGCGCGACGCACATGCGTGTGCTGCGCGGCGTGGAGGATCAGAAGGCGTACGACCTGGGGATGAACAACACGACGACCGCGTCCGACCTCGCGGCGTTGATGCTCGCCATCGAGCGCGGGCAGGCCGCGTCGCGCTCGAGCTGCACGAAGATGCGCGACATCCTGCTGCGCGAGGTCTACACGGGCGAGATCCCGGCCGGCCTGCCCTCGGGGACTCCGGTCGCGCAGAAGACCGGCTGGATCACGGCGACCCTGCACGACGCGGCGATCGTGTATCCTCCCGGCCGCACGCCGTACGTGCTCGTGGTGCTGACCTCGGGCATCCCCGACGAGCAGGTCGCCGGATCGCTCATCGCCGACATCTCCCGGCTCGTCTGGGGCTACACGTCGGCACGTTAGGCAGCGCCGTCGCCCTCAGACGTCGGCTGGCAGCTGGAGGGTGAAGGTGCTTCCCTGCCCGAGCGCGCTCTCGACGGTCAGCTCCCCGCCCAGCATGTGCGCGAGCCGGCGCGAGACCGTGAGCCCGAGCCCGGCGCCGCCGATGCGGCGCGTCACCAGCTGGTCCACCTGCCAGAAGGGCTCGAAGATGCGCTGCAGGTTCTGCTCGGAGATCCCGACTCCGGTGTCGCGCACGTAGACGAGCAGCTGTGGCCCTTCGCGCCGCGCACCGAGGGTGATCGTGCCACGCTCGGTGAACTTCGTCGCGTTCGCGAGCAGATTGACGAGGATCTGCCGGACCTTCTGCGGATCGGTCTGCACTCCGAGCGGGCCCTCGGGAAGCTCGACGCGGAGCGCGAGGCCCCGTTCGGCGACGAGCGGTGCGATGATGGCGGCCGACTCATCAAGCGTCTGGCGAATGCACACCCGCTCGATGTGCGCGCGCTCGCTCCCCGCCTCGACGCGCGAGAAGGTGAGGATCTCGTCGATGAGGCCGAGCAGGTGCGTGGCGCTGGCCTGGATGCGGCCGA
>JABFXM010000044.1 GCA_013361745.1 Gemmatimonadaceae bacterium
GCCAGAGCGGATTGATGCGGAGCCGCTCAATCACGTTGTACGACACGCCGCGCCGGCGCTCGGCCTCGACGTCGTACTCGAGGACCCAGTGCTTCCCTTCCCGCTCCCGCATTGCCGGAACGCCGTCTGGCACCAACGGCCCGCGAGCTCCCGAGCGCACCTCGGCGCCGCGGCCGCCGTAGTCGATGTCGAGCCGCGTGTGGATGATGAGCCCCGCGAATCGCGCGAAGGCTCGCTTCACCGATTCCGTTTGCTCGCCGCCGATCGCGTCGTCGGCGCGCCCGGCGGCGCGGAGCACCGCGCGGTAGCTCGGTTCGACGAAGTGACCGTCGGTGTCGACGCCGCCCTCGTCGGCGATCCTGCAGAGGGCGAGGAAGTAGTCGTAGTCGAACGTTGTCGGCAGACCACGCACCTGGTCGCCGTGGACCTCGACCTCACAGCGCACGCCACCTGGATACCTGAGCGTCCGGCGTCGGATGCGGTCGGCCTCGTGCGCGACGACGCCGGTCGCGGTCTTCTCGTAGTCCGACTTGACTGAGCCCGGGACGAGCTCGAGGAGGTACAGCGGGAGTGGGACGGTGCTCGCGAGGTAACGCTCGGGGACAAAGAGCGCGAGGCGGTCCTCGATGCGGACGAGGCGTGAGCGGTCGAGTGGCCCGTGCGATACCTGCTCGCATCGCACGAGGGCCGTTCCGCCGGCGGGTCCTTCGTCGCTCAACGCCGGGTCCTCAGACGCTGGCTCTCGTGCTTCACGATGTCTCGCATGCTTCCCATCGGCGTCTCCCCCGTAGTGCGAGTCACGGCCGCGAACCGATCGACGCACGTCTCATGCTCGTTAGGCGACTCGCGTGGCGCCACGAGTGATCTCGTCAACGCGCTGTCGTACCGCTCCCGTTAGGCGCCGCGTCGCCACGCGGCGCTTGTGTCAGCGCGAGTCGCGCGTCGACACGTGCGGCATCCTTCGCGGCTTCGGCGATCACGGTCGCGATGTCCACCGTCGGCGCACTCCCCTGCCCTTCCAGGACCGCGACCCGGTGCATCAGGTGCGTGTACTCCTCGAGGAACCGCTTCTTGAATTCCGCGGCGATCCGCGCGCCGTTCGTCTTCAGGTCCTCGTCCGTCCAGCGCACGCGGAAGCTGCGCCCGTTGCGGAGACTGCGCGCGTGAAACACTGCTTCGTCGACCGCGCGCCGGCGCGTTGCCTGGGCCTGCCCCACGCCAGCGCGTGTTTCGTCGCTCGTGCCGTCGGCCACGTCCCCGGCATCCTGCGTCGGGATGGCGATCGTTACCTCGGCGGAACTCGTCGTGGCTTGCCGCTCGTCGAGTCGCGCGTCGAGCAACGAGAGGAGCGCCTGGCGCCGCTCGCCGACGTCCTTCACCTGGGCGACCGATTGGAATGCGCGCACGGTGACCGCTGGCGCCGTGTAGAGCGGCGCGCGCGCGGCCTCGTCGAGCGACGCGAGCGCCTCGCCGACGCGGACCATCTCGGAGACGTAGCCCTTGTTCTTGTCGAACAGCTCGGAGATCCGCTTCTGCGACCACTCGGGCTGGCGGCTCAGGAGGTAGAAGCCGAGCGCCGTGTCGATCGGGTGCGGGTCGGCGCGGATCTCGTTCTCCAGCATCTGGAGCTCGATCGCCTTCTCCTCGCTGATCCGCCCGTAGTCGCGCACCGGCACGCGCTCTAGCCCTTCGGCGAGGGCTGCCTTCCAGCGACGCATGCCGTAGACGAGCACGCGGCGCTGCTCGGTCGGTGGGCCGACGAGGCGAACGCCGAGGTGCTGGCCGATGTCCCGTTCGAGCCTGACGGCGGCACGCAACTGGTGGAACGTGGCGTCCTCGATGAATTGCCGGACATACGCGCCCTCGAGGACGATTTTCCGCGGGTCCATGCGGTAGATCTCCTCGACGCGCTCGAACGCGATGCCGGATCCGATCGGGTGCTTCCGCTGCTCGGTCTGCGCGTCCTTCGGCGGCGACGTGAGCGACACCCCCGCCATTAGGTCGCCAATGCCCGCGCGGGTGCTGCGCGCGTCCGGTCGCTGCT
>JABFXM010000163.1 GCA_013361745.1 Gemmatimonadaceae bacterium
CGTGAGGAAGGGCTCAGCTTCGCGAACGTGATCACGTTCAATCTCGACGAGTACTACCCGATGCCGAAGGACAGCGTCCACTCCTATCACCGCTTCATGTGGGAAAACCTGTTCGATCACGTCGACGTCGACGCGGAGAACGTGCACATTCCGCGCGGCGACCTGCCGCGCGAGCGCGTGGACGAGGAGTGCCGCCGCTACGAGGACGAGATCCGCCGGGTCGGCGGGATCGACTTCCAGATCCTCGGCATCGGGAAGACGGGGCACATCGGCTTCAACGAGCCCGGCTCGGGCGCCGACAGCCGGACGCGCATGGTCACGCTCGACGCGGTCACGCGTCGCGACGCCGCGGCGGACTTCTTCGGCGAGGACTACGTGCCGAAGGAGGCCCTGACGATGGGCGTCGCGACGATCCTCGAGGCGCGCGAGATCGCCATCCTCGCGACAGGCGAGCACAAGGCGTTCATCGTCAGGCGCGCGGTGGAGGGCGACGTCGACGTCGAGGTGGCGGCGACGTTCCTCCAGAGCCACCCGAACACGACGTTCTACGTCGATCGCGCGGCGGCCGCGGAGCTGACGCGCATCAAGACGCCCTGGCTCCTCGACGAGGTGCAGTGGACGCCCGACCTCACCGTTCGCGCGGTGGTCTGGCTCTCCGAGACGACGGGCCGCGCGATCCTGCATCTGACGCAGCGCGACTACTCGGAGCACAAGATGTCGTCGCTCGTCGCGCGCTACGGCACCCCGGGCGCGGTGAACGGCGAGGTGTTCAACAACCTCGGCGCGAAGATCCGCGGCAAGAGCAAGCTGCCCCGCGGACTGCGCACGATCTGCTTCTCGCCGCATCCCGACGACGACGTCATCTCGATGGGAGGCATCCTCCGCAAGTTCGTCGAGAACGGCAACGACGTCACCGTCGCCTACATGACGAGCGGCAACATCGCCGTCTTCGACCACGACGTGCGCCGCTACGTCGATTACACCGTGCGCCTCGCGCAGAACGGCTACGGCGACCCGAAGGCGGCGGAAGCGCTGGCGAAGAAGGTCCACGACTTCTTCGACCGGAAGAAGCCCGGCGACGTGGACATCCCCGAGGTGCTCGACATCAAGCGGATCATCCGCGAGGCGGAGGCGATCAGCGGCATCGAGACGGTCGGGCTTCCGGAGGAGAAGGGACGCTTCCTGAACCTGCCCTTCTACCAGACGGGGAAGGTGAAGAAGGATCCGATCGGGCCGGAGGACGTCGAGATCGTGCGTGCGCTGCTCGAGGAGATCAAGCCGGAGCTCATCTTCGTCGCCGGCGATCTCTCCGATCCGCACGGGACGCACCGGATGTGCAAGGAAGCGGTGGACCTCGCGCTGCAGGAGTACGCGCAGGCGGGCAATCCGCGGCCGGAGGTCTGGTTGTATCGCGGGGCGTGGCAGGAGTGGCCGGTCACCGAGGCGACGTGGCTCGTCCCGATGTCGCAGGAGGAGCTGCGCCTGAAGATCCAGGCGATCTTCAAGCACCAGTCGCAGAAGGATTCGGCGCCGTTCCCCGGCAGCGACGACCGCGAGTTCTGGCAGCGCGTGGAGTCGCGCAACAAGGACACGGCGGGGATCCTCGACCGGCTCGGGCTCGCGCACTACTTCGCGATGGAAGCGTACGTCGTCGAGTAGCGGCGGCGCCTGACCCTCGCGACTTCCCGAATGGAATCCCATTTCGCGGCGATCGACCTCGCCGTCCTCCTCGCCTATCTGGCGGGCACGACAGCGTTAGGCATCTGGGTCGGTCGCCGCCAGCGCGACGCGCGCGACTACTTCGTCGCCGACCGTGCGATCCCGTGGGCGGCGGTGATGTTCTCCGTCGTCGCGAGCGAGACGAGCGCGCTCACCTTCATCTCGATCCCGGGGCTCGCCTGGGCGACGGACCTCGGCTTCCTCCAGGTCGCCGCCGGGTACATCCTCGGGCGCATCGTCGTCGCGAACGTGCTCCTCCCGCGCTACTACCAGGGGGAGCTCGTCACCGCGTACGCGCTGCTCGAGAAGCGCTTCGGGCTCGCGACGCGGCGCTTCACCTCCATCGTGTTCATGCTGACGCGGGCGATGGCCGACGCGGTGCGCGTCTTCGCGACCGCCATCCCCGTCGCGCTCATCCTCGGCTCGTCCGTGCGGCGCGAGCTCGTGATGCCGGTCGCGATCCTCATCCTCGGGCTGCTCACCGTCGTCTACACCTACCGCGGCGGGATGAAGGCGGTGGTCTGGACGGAGATCCTCCAGGCAGCCGTGTATCTGTTCGGTGGGATCAGCGCGGTGGTGCTCATCGGGCGCGCGGTCCCCGGCGGATGGCCGCACATCGTCGACATCGCCGGACCGGCGGGAAAGCTCCGCTTCTTCGACCCGACGCTCTCGCTGCACAAGACCCACACGATCTGGTCGGGTCTCATCGGCGGCGCCTTCCTCTCGATGGCCTCGCACGGCGCCGATCAGCTCATCGTCCAGCGGCTGCTCTCGTCGAAGAGCCTGCGCGACGCGCAGAAGGCGATCATCGGCAGCGGCATCGTGGTCTTCTTCCAGTTCGTGCTCTTCCTGATCATCGGCGTCGGGCTGTGGGCGCTCTTCCAGGGGCGCGCGTTCGCGGCGCCGGACGCGGTCTTCCCGACCTTCATCATCGAGCGGATGCCGCACGGACTGCTGGGACTCATCGTCGCCGCGATCGTCGCCGCGACGATGAGCACGCACTCGGGGGCGATCAACTCGCTCGCCGCGTCGTCGCTGCACGACATCTATCTCCCCGTGACGAAGCTCGCGCCCGACAGCCCGCGCGCGCTGAAGATGGGCAAGATGTTCGCGCTCGGCTGGGGCGTCGTGCTCACCACCGCCGCGCTGCTGTTCAAGGAGCAGGGCACTTCCGCGGTGATCGTCGCGCTCGGGATCGCCTCCTTCACCTATGGCGCGTTGCTCGGCGGCTTCTTCCTCGGCATCTTCGTGAAGCGCGCGCGGCAGGCCGACGCCATCGCCGGAATGTCGGTCGCCATCTTCATCATGGCGCTGATCGTGTTCGCGAAGCAGATCATCGCCGCGTATCCAGGCGCGCAATCGCTGCTCGGCGGCTTCGTCGGCATCGCGGTCTACTGGTACGTCCTCATCGGAACCGTCATCACCATGGTCGTCGGCACGCTCTCCTCGTTCATCGGTGGTCGAACCGCTCCGGTCGTGTCGGAGGCGCGGTGAGCGCGATCGTCATCGGCGTCGACGGCGGCGGCACGAAGACGCGCGTCGTCGTGGCGAACGAGCAGGGGAAATCCCTCGCCGACGTGGAAGGACCGGCGTCCGCCGTGCGCCCGGGACAGGCCGAGCACTCGGCGGCGGTGCTCGCGGAGACGGTGAAGCGCGCGCTGGACGACGCCGAGATGTCGAACGTCGTGCCGCGCGTGCTCTGCGTCGGCGTCGCCGGCGTGGGACGCGAGCCCGAGCGTCAGGCGCTCTGGCAGGCGCTCGCCGGCCGCGAGCTGGCGGAAGAGGTGCTCGTGCACGCCGACGCGACGATCGCGCTCGACGACGCCTTCGCCGACGGCGCCGGCGTCCTGCTCATCGCCGGAACGGGCTCGGTCGCGTTCGGACGCTCGCCGTCGGGGGTGGTCGCGCGCTGCGGCGGCTGGGGACCGAGCATCGGCGACGAGGGCAGCGGCGCATGGATCGGTCGGCGCGCGCTCTCCGTCGTCACCGCGGCGAGCGACGGGCGCGAGCCGGAGACCGCGCTCACCGGCGCGATCCTCACCGCCGCGCAGGTGAACGACGTGAACGATCTGATCGCCTGGGTTTCGACCGCGACACCGGCGATGCTGGCGACGCTCGCGCCGGCGGTGATCAGCGAGGCGGACGCGGGCGACCTTCGCGCCAACGCCATCCTCAGCATGGCGGTCGAGGAGCTGGTCCTCCACATCCGCGCGCTCGCGCGTGAGCTGTTCATGGACGAGCGCGCGGCGGTCCCGGTGGCATTGACCGGCGGGCTGCTCAAGCGGGGCACGCTGCTCCGCAAGCGGCTCGAGCAGCGGATGAAGAGCGCCGTTCCCGGCGCGCAGGTCCAGAGCGGCGACGTCGACGCGGCCCGCGGCGCGGTGCGCGGCGCGCTGCGCTTCCTCGGCGGCAACGCCGTCGGCGTCTAGGCCCTTCCACATCCACGACATGCGGCTCCGTCTCGCCACCATCGCGTTAGGCGCGCTCGCTTGCGCTCCTCGCGTCTCGACCTCGCCCGCCAGCGCCGCGATACCGCCCGCGCTCGCCGAAATCGACACCGCGCGGCTGCGACGCGATCTCTTCGCGCTCGCTGGCGACGCGATGCGCGGCCGCGAGGCGGGAACGCTCGACGAGCTTCGCGCCTCAGCGTGGGTCGCCGACCGCGCGCGCGAGGCGGGGCTGCAGCCCGCGGGCGACGACGGGACGTACTTCCAGTTCTGGCCGATGCGGCGCATCCGGCTCGCCGAATCGAGCACCGCCGCGCTCGACGGTGCGCCACTCGCGCTCTGGCGCGATGCCGCGGTCGTCGCGCCGGTGAACGCGACCGCCGACCTGCCGCTCGTCTGGGTCGGCAGTGACACCGGTGCCGCGCTCGCCGGCGCGGACGTGAAGGGAAAGGCAGTCGCCGCCGTCATCCTGCCGCCGGCGCGGCCCCCGGTGTCCTGGGTCAGCCTGCGTCCGTGGCGCTATACGCGCCAGGCGATCGCCGAGCGTACCGCGGCGCTCACCGCTGCCGGCGCGGCGGCGATCGTCCTCGTCGCCGACGATTCGACCGACACGCAATTCGTCGCCGTCTCGACGCCGATGCGCCGCGGCAGCTACGCGCCCGACAGCGCCGGCGCCGAGCGCGTACCATCGCGCGTGCCCGTGCTCTGGCTCCCCGCGGCGCATCTCGCGCACGTGCGCGGCGCGAAGCGTCTGACGCTCGACCTGCGCGCGGAGAGCTTCGTCTACCCGTCGGTGAACGTCGTCGCGAAGGTGCCCGGCAGCGACGCGCGGCTACGCGACGAGTACGTGCTCTTCAGCGGCCATCAGGACCACGATGGCGTGCGCTGGGCGATCGACGGCGACTCGATCTGGAACGGCGCCGACGACAACGCGACGGTGAGCGTCGCGATGCTCGCGATCGGACGCGCCTTCGCGCGCCACCCCGGTCCACGCTCGGCGCTCTTCGTCTGGCATGGCGCCGAGGAGCGCGGGCTGGTCGGATCGCGGTGGTTCGTCGCGCACCCGACGGTGCCGCTCTCCTCCATCGTCGCCGTGCTCAATGGCGACATGATCGGCCGCAACTCACCCGACAGCGCGGGCCTGCTCGGCGTCCAGCCACCGCACCGCAACTCCACAGCGCTCGTGCAGGAGGCGCTCGAGGCGAACGCGCACGTCACGCACTTCGCGATCGACAGCAGCTGGGATCGGCCGACGCATCCGGAGGGCTGGTACTTCCGCAGCGATCACCTGCCGTACGCGCGTGCCGGCGTCCCCTCGCTCTTCTTCACGACGCTGCTCCACCCCGACTACCACACGCCGCGCGACGAGCCACAGCGCATCGACGTCGCGAAGCTCGCGCGAATGGCGCGGTGGATGTACGCGACCGGTTGGGCGGTCGCGACCGCGCCGCAGCGGCCGGCACTCGACGCGGGGTTCAAGCTCGAGCGGTGACCGTGCGCGCCATGCGCTGCATCGCCCTCCTGGTCGGCGGACTCGCGACGCTCGCCTGCCGCGCCCAGCGCGCGGACAGCCCGGAGCAGGCGGTGCGCTCGTTCATGTACGCGATGTACGCCAACGATACGGCCGGCTTCGAGCGGCGCATCCTCCCCGATGAGGAGCAGCATCCTGCTCGGGCGGAAGCCGCTCTCCGCCGACGAGCGGCGCGCATTGCGCCGCGAGATCGACGCGCTGCAGCTTCGCCGCGATCAGCCCTTCACCGTCGGCGGCCGGCCCGTCGCGGGGACGGACGAGTCACGATTTCCGGAAGGGACGAAGACCGTCTATGCGACCGAGTTTCGCGGAAACCACCTCGCGATCCCGGTGATACGCGTCGATGGTGAGTGGAAGGCGGACGTCCGCTTCTGGCTCGCCATGGCGCGAATGCAGAAACGGAAGGTGGACGAGTCGACCCCGGAGATGCGAGCGAAGGAGTTCCTCTTCTACGTTCTCTCGCGTCAACCCGCGAAACTCGACGGCGTAAGCGCGACGCCCATCGACGGAGCCGACTATACCAGGGCGAACAACCTTCCGCCGGGCGACCGCGACCAGCTTCTCAACCTCTGCCTCGAGATGCCGGTGGTGCGCGCGAGGTCCGACGAGGAGTTGACCATGCCGTCGGGCAGGGTCGTGCGCGGCGGTGCGCAGGGCGACACGGTCGTTTTCGTCGGTCTCCTCGGGACGACCGAAGTCCCGTTCCTTCTCGTCCACGCGGCGGACTCGTGGCGCGTCGTGCCGCAGAAGTACTTCGAGTTTCTCAGGGCGTCGAAGGCGTTGTAGTCGCGGAGCTCGCCCACTCCGGCGCCGACGCGCGCCGCGCCGCGGGATAGGGAACCTCCGGTCCCTTCACCGCGACCCAGAGGATCCGGTTGAAGGTGTCGTCGTCGATCCGGTCCTCGAAGCTGAGGTCGAGGTTCCTGGAGGCGTCGCTGCCCGGTGCCCGCGGCGCGGTCTTCTCGTCGAGCGAGACCGACGGTGTGAGCGCCGCGTACGGCCGCAGGTCCGGCGCGTCGCGCCAGACGTCGCGCAGCGGCTCGCCGAAGTGATCGAACTGCGAGAGCGAGCCCAGTTTCAGGATTCCCGCGATCGTCGCGATGACGTCGGTCGTGTTCGCCCAGCGGTGACGGACACCGCCCTTCGCCCAGGGCGAGATCACGAGCAGCGGCGAGCGATGCGAGTCGACGTGATCGGGACCGTCCTGCGCGTCGTCCTCGAGCACGAAGACGGCGGTGCTCTTCCAGAAGGGCGACCGCGACAGCGCCTCGATGACGCGGCCGAGCGCGAGGTCGTTGTCCGCCACGTGCGCGCGCGGTGTCGGCCGGCCGACGCGTGCCCCTTCGGTGTGATCGTTAGGCAGGCGCAGGATCTCGAGCGCCGGCATCGACCCGCGGCGCGCGTACTCGTTCAGCTCCGCGATCCAGACGTCCGCGCGGCGCTGGTCCTTGATGTGGAGGTCGAAGCCGGGCGCGGCGGGGTTGGTGTTCTTCGCGAGGAAGGGCTTCACGCCGCGATACGACTTCGGCACGTCGTCCCGGTCCCCCGCTCCCGTTCCGATCACGAACTCGCCGTAGTTCCGGAAGCTGATCCCCGCCCGCTCGGCGAGGTTCCAGAGGTAGCCGTTCCCGGGCTCCGCCACGTCGTCGTACGGCGTCTCGCCCGAGACGCGCGCGGAGTCCTCGTCCTGGCGGTTGGTTCCCTCGTAATCGTAGGTGCGCCCGCGCCCTGAGTAGTTCGACTGGACGGTCTGCTCCACGTAGTCGGTCGCGTACGCCGCCGTGGACCAGTTGTGTCCATCGGCGCTCACCTCGGCATTCACGAAGAACCGGTCGTAGATCCCGAAGCGCTCGGCGAGCGCGTGGTGATTCGGCGTGACGGCGCGCGGGAAGAAGAGGAGCGAGGTGTCGCCGTCCGCCTGCGCGAGGTCGCCGAACACCTGATCATAGGTGCGGTTCTCCTTGATGATGTAGACCACGTGCTCGATCGGCGGAAAGGCTCGCGTCGACGCGACCGGCGCCGTCCACCGGTTCGCCGCCGCGACGCGCGCGCTCTGCGCGTCGAGCGCCGCCCCTTCACGCGGCTGCGGGATGGTCAGCATCGTCCCCTGCAGCTGGCCGAGCGTGTACTGATTCGGCGAGGCGTCGCGGTGACCGGGCTGTCCCTCGCCCGGGTTCGCGGTGGGCGCGTA
>JABFXM010000521.1 GCA_013361745.1 Gemmatimonadaceae bacterium
CCCGGCAGGATGCAGAACGAGGGACGAGTGATCTTCACTCGTCCCTCGTCGCCGTTGCAGACCCCCGACCCCTGACCCCCGACCCCTGCAGTTCTCAGTCTCCGAACGAGATTCCCGTCGCGCGCGCGGTCTGCACGATGTCGTGCAGCGGGTCGACCTTCTTCTGCTCCTTGAGCACGTCGCGGATCGGGATCGCGACGATGTGGGGGGACTGGAGGGCGACCATGTGGCCCCACTTCTCCTCGGCGATCGCGCGGACCGCGGCGCCGCCGAAGCGAGTGGCGAGGAGGCGGTCGTAACCCGTCGGCATCCCCCCGCGCTGCAGGTGGCCGAGCACCAGCGAGCGCGTCTCCTTGCCCGTGCGCTCGGAGATCTGGTGCGCGATCGTCTCGGCGATCCCGCCGACGCGCTTTGCCTGGCCGGGCAGCGACTTGCCCATGATGTGCACCTGGCCGCCGGCCGGGAACGCGCCCTCGGCGACGACGACGATCGAGAAGGAGCGGCCGGTGCGGTCGCGCTCGCGGATCTTGTCGCAGACCTTCTCGATGTCGTACGGGATCTCGGGGATGAGGATCACGTCGGCGGTGCCGGCGAGCCCCGAATGGAGCGCGATGAAGCCCGTGTCGCGGCCCATCACCTCCATCACCATCACGCGGTCGTGGCTCTCCGCGGTAGTGTGCAGCTTGTCGATCGCCTCGAGCGCGGTGTTGACCGCGGTGTCGAAGCCGAAGGTGGTGATCGTCCCGCTGACGTCGTTGTCGATCGTCTTCGGAACGCCGACGATGTTCATCCCCTTGTCGCAGAGCCGCTGCGCGATCGAGAGCGAGCCGTCGCCGCCGATGGAGATGATCGCGTCGATGCCGAGGGCGCGCGCGTTGGCGATCAGCTCGTCCGAGCGGTCGATCTCGATCAGCGAGCCGTCGGGCTGGCGACGCGGATAGTGGAAGGGATTGCCGTGGTTCGTCGTGCGGAGGATGGTGCCGCCGAGATGCGCGATCCCTCGCACGCTGCTCTTCGTCAGCGGGACGACCTCGTCCTCGCCCATGAGGCCGGCGAAGCCGCGCTTGATGCCGAGGACCTCCCAGCCGCGGTTGATCGCCGAGAGCACGGCCGCCCGGATGACCGCGTTGAGCCCGGGCGCGTCGCCGCCACCGGTGGAGAGAGCAATTCGCATTCGAAGGAGTAAGCTGGCGAGAGAAAAGGGGTGGATCGCGCGGCGAGCGCCGCCGGCCGTTAGGCCTGTCGTCCGAGGAGGCTGACGATCTCCCCCGGCCGCGGGTGACGGTCGAGCTTCGATTTCTCGAAGACCGGCGTCCCGTCGCGCATCACCTCGAACCGGCCACCGCGCGACGGGATCATCTCGATCTCCGCATCAGGAAAATTGCTACGAATCTCGGCGGCCAGACTGGTCGCCCGCGGCTCGTAGTTTCAATAGGTGCAGTATTCGATCGAGATCTTCATGGTCGGGGGCGGTGCTCGGGTCGAAATCTATCGAGGAACGAGGGCTCGGAGGGAGGTGGCTCAGGGAGCGCGCAGCGCGGCGAGCGCGGCGTCGATGGTGTTGATCACCCGGCTCTCCGCTTCCACCTTCCGCCTCGCCTCGAGGGCGGCGATGCTCGACGACTGCTTCAGCTCGCCCAGCGCACGCGCGGCCGCGTCCCGAACGAAAAGGTCATCCTCGACATCGAGCATCGGGGTGACCGCGGCCGCGACCTCGGCCTGTCGTCCTGCCGCGTTCGCTCGCTGCACGAGGACGGCGATCGCGGTGACACGGGTGTCGCGCTGCGTGCTGTCGCCGAGATATCGCGTCAGCAGGGGGAAGACCTCGGGCGAGTCGACGTCGCCGAGCGCACCGACCGCCTGGCGACGGAGCACGTCGCGCCAGCTGTTCTGGCCGAGTGCGCCACGAATGACGTCGAGCGACGCCGCGCCTTCGATCGCGGGGAGAGACGCGATCGCCGCGCCCCGCACGTAGAGCGAGGAGTCCGACGTCGCGAGCTGGCGCGCGCGTGCCGCAGCCGCGCTTCCGCGCACCGACCCGA
>JABFXM010000545.1 GCA_013361745.1 Gemmatimonadaceae bacterium
GCGGCGCGGGGCCCTCGCGGTGCCCACCCTCCGCGTCGACGACCACCTGCGGCGCGGACGTATCCGCGTGCTCGGCCGGCTTCCCCACCTTCCCCGGCGCCGCCGCTTCGTCCATGCGCTTCTCCCCGCCGATCTCCGCGAGCGCAGCGGCATCGATGTACCCGCGCTCCGCTGCGTGGCGCGCCGCGGCCATCGTGTCGTCGGCGAGCACCAGCACCGACCGCGCTGCCTCGACCTCGCGCACGAGCGCCGCGAGCGCCGCATGCCGCTCGGGCGTCCGCTTCACGTCGCGGATGTACACCGCGAGTACCCGATCGGGATACTCGCGACCGAGGTCGTGATAGATCTCGGGATCGCGCTGGCTGCTGTCCCCGACGAGGATCACGGGAAGCCCCGCGAACGTGTCGAGGATCTCGCGGATCGCCGCGTCCTTGAACGTCTTCAGATGCCCGCCGATCAGGGCCCGCGGATCGGCGTCCCAGTCGCGGAGCGTCAGCGGACCCGCCGGGATCCCCTGATGATCGAGAAAGTCCACGAGCAGGTCGTAGAGGTTCCACGGGCTGCTCGAGACGTAGAAGATCGGATTCGCTTCGGCGCCCGAGACGCCGGCGTGCAGCGCACGATAGAACGCCGCGACCCCCGGAAAGGGAAGCCGCGTCCGCGCGTTCCCGAGCAGCACGGTGCGGAACGCCTGCAGCACGCTCGTCACGTGCGACTGCAGCACGGTGTCGTCGATGTCGCTGATGACGATGAACCGCGCCGACGGCGGTGCCACCATGGCCTGCCCCGTCGCACGGATCGGCGCGCCAGGCGCCGCGCCCGGCGAGAGGAGCTCGAGCTCCAGCGGGACCCACCCGTGCGACGCGACCACCGGAGCCGGCAGATCGATCCATCCGCGAAAGAAGCCCTCGTCGTCGGCCGCCAGCTCGGCCGAGGTACCGGCGACGGTCGCGCGGACCCGCGCGAAGGGAAGTGGGTCGCTCTCGATCCGGCGATAGCTGTTGAGAAGATTCCGCCAGACTGAATCGCGCTCGCCCGCGGGACGAATCCCTTCGTCCTCCATCGCTCGCCCACGGACGAGGACTCGCCGTTCATTCCCGTACGACCGGTACGCCGCGATCATGTGCGGATCCCGGTCGACGAGGCGGCGCATCCGCGACAGCCAGCCTCCGGTCATCACCGCCCGGTCACGTCTGCGGCTTCACGAGCAGCCGTTGTCCGACCTTGATGCGGTCGCTCTCCAGCTTGTTCAGCGCGCGCAGCTGCTCCACCGTCGTGTTGTACATCGCCGCGATGCTGCTCAGCGCCTGCCCGCGCTCGACGACGTGCCACCTCGGCGCTCGCGCGATGGAGTCCGCGATCTGTGCTTCCCGCCGCAGTCGTGCCGCCTCGGTACGCTGCGCCGTGTGTCGGGACTCGACCTCCTGGCGAATCGCCTGGGCATCCTGCCAGTCCTCGTCGGCGACGCCGAACACGGCGCGCTTGCCGCCATGCCTCAGCACCAGCGCGCGCGTCGCGCCGAGCAGCGTGCGACCGGTCGAGATGTCCAGCGTCGTGTCCGATGGAAAATCGGTCGACTCGATCTCGGGCACCGGGTCCTCCGGCCCCATGATGTCGCGCGGCGCTATCCCCACATAGACGATGCGATGGTCGGTGAGCGCGAGTATCCCGCGCGTCGCGCGGAAGTAGTCGCTCGGCCGCCGCCGGAAGACCGTCACCATCCGCGACACGTGCTCGCCGTCGGCGAGTATCCCGCCGCGCAGCTCCCGCTCTACCAGCGCCCGGGCCGGCCGAGGGTGCGTTCTGTAGACGTGCACCGCCAGTCCGCCGAGCAGCAGGACGATCACTATGACGATCTGAGTGGCGAGCGCACGGGCTAGGCGAGGCATCTTCGGTGACATTTGCGAGAAGGATACCGGAAGAGCCGACCCTCTATAAAGCCGGGCTCGCTGAACGATCGGTCGGGACTGGCCTCCTGCCGCGCCTGCTTCATCGCCCGATCAGTCCGCTTCCGGGGTTTAGCTTGATCGGGTCAGGCGAGGCGAGAGCGCGGCCGGTTCCGGTCCAGGCGCTCCCACGTCGCACGTTCCCCCCGAGCTCCGGAGAAGCATGGTCCGTCCCCTGTTCCGCCAGCTGCTGCTCGGCGCTCTCGCGCTCGCGACGATCGATCTCGCCGCGGGCGGCGTCACTCCGGTCCTTCGTGGACGGGAGCCCCTCGGTGAGCGTCTGTTCGCCGCGGCTGGTTGGCGGGACTCGGTGCTGGCCCATTCTCCCTGGATCCATGCCGACAGCGCGGAAGCGATCGGCACCCCGCAGTTCGACGCCGACCGCCGGGCCTTCGCGGAGGACCTGATGCGGACGGGGCACGTCGACTCGCTGCGCGCCGACTCCCTCGCCGACGCGGCCGTGCGTGAGGCGTATGTCCGCCGCGTTCCTCCGGCGCTCGTGCTCGGCGTGATGCTCACGGAGAACGACGTCCTCAAGTCCAGCGCCCGCTCGAACGTCGGCGCGCTGGGGCTGATGCAGGTGCACGCTCGCTCCTGGCGCTCGCTGCGCAGCCGCTTCGGCTCGAACCTGCGTGACGACCGTACCAATCTGCGCTACGGCGTCTATATCCTCGGTTACTTCCTGAAGAAGCCGAAGGACGGGGTCGAGGCGAACGATCTCTGGCGCGTCGGGCTGCTCCGCTACAATGGCTGCGTGCACGGGACGAACACGTCCGACTGCTCGAGGTATCCCGACAAGGTCCGTGAGGAGGTCGAGCAGTCGGCCCAGTCGACCTGCCGCGGAAAGGGCTTCGGCCGTTGCGTGGCCCAGCCGCTGATGCTCAGCGCCCGCCTCGCCGACGCCGAGGATTAGTCTCGGGGCGGCCGCGACCACCGCGTCGCGCGCTGCGATTCTCGCCGCCCTCCCGGCCGCCGCGCTCGTCGCGGCGGCCGTTCTCGTTCCGGTCCCGCTGGCCGCGTCCGCCTTCGCGACCGCCCCGTGACTCCGCGCGGCCACGACGCAGCTCGCCGCGCGCCTTCCGCTCGCCCCATTCGCGCTTCCGGTCCTCGCGCTCGCGGAGCCGCTCGCGCTCCAGCCGCGCGATCTCCTCGGCGGTCCATGGCTGGTCCAGCTGGTCCTGGAGATCGTCGAGCGTCGCCGCCCGCGCCGCGCCGCGCTGTCCGCGCGGAACGACGAAGCGGAGTGGACGATCGAGCTCCGGCAGCTCGGCCTCGGTCAGGTTGCGCCCGATCTTCTCCGGCAGGACGAGACGCGCGACGCCGATCTTCGTCCCGCCCTCCCTCTCCTCCACGTCGTACTCGATCGGGATCTCGCGATCGCGGATCATCACCGCGTCGGGGAGGGCGAGCCACCGCTCCTGCTCCTCGCGCGGCACGAAGGCATCCGCGTCGATGCGCAGCGGCGCGCGGAGGAAGTCGTCGACGGTGTCGACATCGGCGAGCTGCGATTCGTAGAGCGTTGCGAGCTCGCTGAAGCCGAGCCGCGGCGTCTGCCCGCCGGAGCGCCGGTAGACTTCGCGGATGCGCTCGATCGCGTCGCGGTTCTTGCGCACCGCGATGTGGCGCGCCTCGGAACGCGCCATCGCCTCGGCCAGCGTCCGTCGCGCCAGTGGCGCGACGTCGGGCGGAAACGGCTCCTCGACGCCCTCGATCTCGCGCTCCAGCTCGAAGCCGAAGTACTCGACCTTGCGACGGAGGGTGAGCGCCGCCTTCCGGCGATCGGGGTCGTAGCGCATCTCCGCGTCGCCGTGCGTCGCGTACTTCCGCACGAGATCCATCGGGATCGACGTCCCCTCGATCGACGCGCGCGGGTTCCCGAAGCGATCGGCGAAGTAGCGCAGCGTTCCGGCGATCGCCCCCCAGCTTCCGGCGACGCTCGTCTTCGAGACGCGCGCCTCCTGACCGTCGGCGGTCTCCTCGTCGATGACGAGGTCGAAGGGCATGAAGCGCGCGAGCAGCTCGGCGAACTTCCGGTGCACGCGGTCGCCCGCCTGGTTCATCCGCGTCGGCAGCGGCAGTCCCAGCGACCGGTAGATGCTCGCCATCGAGAGCGCGGCATCCTCGACCGACTTGATGAGCACCCCGCGGCGCTCCGACCACTCGGCCATCTCCTCCTCGTCGAAGAGGTGGCGCGGAAGGCCGTACACCTCGCCGATGCGTCCCGCCTTCTGGAACGCCTCCGCGTAGAGGTTGTACGCGGTGAGATTGTCGCTTCCCTGGACGATGAGCCCGCGCAGGTCGCGATCCTCCTTCGTCATCCGGTGCAGCGACTCGATCCCCGCCATCACGGCGACGTAGGGCACCATGTCGTCGTCCGCGTTGACGAGCAGCTCCGCCCAGGGGCGATCGACAGGCATCGCCTCGACCGCCTTGCCGTAGGTCGAGAGCCGCCCGTTCTCGATGATGCCGCGCCGCTCGAGCAGCGCGAGCGCGCGACGATACGCGATCCGGTCGAGCGGAACGGGAAGATCGAGCTCGTCGGCGCGGACGCCGAGGTCGGCGCAGGTGATCGCGACGCGCTCGCTGTCGCCGGCGAGCTGGAACTCCGGCGCCGTCGGCCGGAGCGAGAAGAAGTCGATGTCGCGATCGCTGAGGATGAAGACGCGCCCGCCCTCGACGCGCCCGTGCACGCGTCCGGCCATCTGCAGGATCTCGTTCGCGCCGAGGTGCAGCTGGGTGAGGACGTTGCGCCCGCGATCGATGACGTTGGTGAACCGGACGTCGTCGATGATGACCGTGTCGAGGCCGCGCACGTTGAGCGCGCTCTGGCCCGCCGCGGTCATCGACAGCACGTACGGTCGCGTCTCGCCTTCCCCCTCGAGGAAGGGGCGGATGACCCGGATCGGCTCGCCGCCGTGGTAATACGCGGCGTTGATCCGCGGCATGACGCGCTGCACGTGGGCGGCGACGCTCTCGACCCCGGCCCGCGTCGGCAGGAAGACGCCGACCCCGCGCTTTCCCTTCATCACATGGCGGAGAAAGCGGTCGTCGAGCATCTCGAGCGGCTCCTTCGACACGACCTCGACCTTCGCGGCGCGGTTCGAGTCGTAGGCGTAGCTCTCGATCACCTCGTCGGAGCCCAGGTATTCGGCGTAGAAGGTCGGGTCGACGGTGGCGGAGAGCCAGATGAAGCGGCAGCCGACCTTCTTGCCTAACGCGAGGCAGAGCTCGAGCTCGGCCGACGTCTGGTGGATCTCGTCGACGACGAGGGTGTCGCGCGCCTGGATGTCGCCATCCTGGAACCAGCGGCGGGCGATGCCGGTGGTGACGATGACGACGTTCCAGCTCGGCGTCTCCGGAGTCGCCTCGCGCTCACGGTTGACGACGCCGACCTTGAGCGGAAGGCCGACGATCTCCTCGGCGATCGGCCGGATGGCGAGCGTCTTTCCGGTGCCGGTGCCGGCGACGATCCCGAAGCCCTTGCCGGCGCGCGCGAGCTCGCGGATGCGGTCGCCGTGCTGGCGCTGGAGGAAAGTGTCGAGGTGGAGGCCGACACCGATCTCGATGGTCTCGCAGGCGGCGCGGGTCGGCGCGATGACGATGACGCGGCCGGTCGCGGGCTCGGCCGCGGCGAAGGCTTCGCGGTCGAGCGGCAGGTATGGAACGCGGACTTGACGGTGCACGGCGGCGCGGAGTGCAAGAGTGGAGCCGGTCAGGGCAGCGCCCGGCCGGCTCGGTGAAGCTTCACGCGGCGCGCGCGCTCGCGCTACGGGTGCTTGCGCTCGTCGTTCTTCGGCTTGCCGTTCTTGTCGTGGTCGCGGCCACCGTGGTCCGCGCGATCGTCGCCCTGCATCCGCTTCACGTAGTCGTCGCCGAAGATGACGCGACCGTTAGGCGGGCGGTTGCGGACCGCGGTCGGGCAGTCGGTCGGCGCCGGCTGCTGGCCGGGGGGCACGCCGTCGAGCCAGATCCGGCACATCCCCGGGGGCGGCTGCTGACCGGGAGGAATCCTGTCACCCTTCTGCCCGCGCTCCTGCGCCGCGAGGGGCGCGGTGAGGGCGAGCGAAAGGATCAGCGTCAATGCGGTATTCTTCATCGAGTCCTCCGGTGGCCGTCCGCGGACGGTGGAGCGCCGCGGTCGGCGCACGTCCTCTCACAAGGCACGAGGAGTGCCATCGACCACGGCTGCGGGACTCCGGCTAAGGCAAAGACAATACTGCACTTAGAACGGGCACGATCAAGCCCTGTCGGAGCGTTGTCCACAGGGTGATACACGCGAGGCGAGACATCGGCCTCGACCGTAACGATTCGAAACGGACTGGAGCGAATGGCGTCTGCGGACTGGGCCAAGACCCGTGAGGCACGGATGGCGGCGATCACCTCGCCGACCTGGAAGGAGCGGCTCGAGGCACTGCGCTACGTGCCGATGCTCCTGCGCCTCGTCTGGGAAACCGATCGGCGGCTCGCGTCGCTGATGCTGGTGCTGCGGCTGGCGCAGTCCGGGATCCCGGTTGCGACGCTCTGGGTCGGAAAGCTCATCATCGACACGGTGCTCGCCCTGAGGAGCGGGCCGCGCGACTACGGCCGGCTCTGGGAGCTCGTCGCGCTCGAGATCGCGATCGTCGTCGCGGGAGAGCTCCTCTCGCGACTGTCGTCGCTCATCGAGGGTCTCCTCGGCGACCTGTTCTCGAACCACACGAGCGTCCGCCTGATGCAGCACGCGGCCTCGCTCGACCTCGAGCAGCTCGAGAACCCGGAGCTGTACGATGAGCTCGAGCGGGCGAGGCAGCAGACGACGGGACGCCTGGGACTCCTCAAGCAGCTCCTCGGGATCGGCCAGGATTTCATCACTCTCGTCTCGCTGGCTGCCGCTCTGCTCGTCTACAGTCCCCTGCTCGTCGTCCTGCTCGTCGTCGCGGTGCTTCCCGCGTTCGCGGGCGAGGCGCACTTCGGCGCCGTGGAGCGCGCGCTCTTCGTCGCCCGCACGCCGGAGCGCCGGCAGCTCGACTATCTGCGCCTCCTCGGCGCGAGCGAGCGGACCGCGAAGGAGGTGCAGAGCCTCGGGCTGGCGCGCTGGATCATCGGCCGCTTCAAGACCCTCGCCGACCGCTTCTACGAGGACAACAAGCGCCTGGCCATACGCCGCACGGTGATCGGGAGCGCTCTCTCGATCCTCGGCACGCTCGGCTACTACGTCGCGTACGTCGTGATCCTCCAGCGGACCGTCACCGGCGCGCTAACGTTAGGCACCCTGACGCTGCTCGCGGGCTCCTTCGCGCGGAGCCGCGACGTGATCGAGCGCCTGCTGCTCGGCGCGAGCGGGATCTACACGCAGACGTTCTACCTCAAGGACTTCGCCGATTTCTTCGCGACGCGGCCGAAGACCGTCGCTCCTCCCGGCGCCCCGACGGTGCCACGCCCGATCCGCGAGGGGTTCGTCTTCGAGAACGTCGGCTTCCGGTATCCGGGCAGCGAGCGCTGGGCGGTCCGCAACATCTCGTTCACGCTGCGTCCCGGTGAGCGGATCGCGCTCGTCGGCGAGAACGGCGCAGGCAAGACCACGCTGACGAAGCTCGTCAACCGCCTCTACGACCCGAGCGAGGGGCGCATCCTGCTCGACGGTCGCGACCTTCGCGAGTACGACGTCGCCTCGCTGCGAGCGGCGGTGGGGGTGATCTTCCAGGACTTCGTGCGCTTCGACATGCGGCTCGACGAGAACATCGCGATCGGTGAGATCGATCGCGAGCGCGCGTACATCGACGCGCCGCGCGACGGCGTCGCGCCGCCGGCGTCGATCGTCGAGGCGGCGGACAAGTCGCTCGCCGCCTCGCTGCTGCCGCGGATGCCCGAGGGCTACGCGCAGATGCTCGGGCGGCGCTTCCAGGGGGGCGTCGAGCTCTCGGGTGGCGAGTGGCAGAAGATCGCGCTCGCCC
>JABFXM010000034.1 GCA_013361745.1 Gemmatimonadaceae bacterium
TAGAGGCGTTCGCCGGCTTCGGTGAGATGCACGCTCCGCGTCGTGCGGCGCACGAGCACGACCCCCAGCCGCTCCTCGAGCTTGCGCAGCGATTGGCTCACCGCCGACGCGGTCACTCCGAGCCGGTCGCTGGCGGCGCGGAATCCGCGCGCCTCGGCCACCGCGGCGAACACGGCCATCGCGTTGAGATCGTCGGTCATCGTGAAGCAATGCTTAACAGCTCATCAACCGTCGTCAAGTAGATCGCCGCATCTGTCTCCGCTTGATTGCATCCGTCACTCGAATGGAGACGAGAATGAAGATCACCCGAGCGGGCACGCAGCCCTCGGCGAAGGGGCCGGAAGACTGGTTCACCGGCACGGTGCGGATCGACCCGCAGTTCCAGGCCGAGGCGCCGGGGCGCGTCGCGGGCGCGGCGGTGACCTTCGAGCCCGGCGCGCGAACCGCGTGGCATACCCACCCGTTAGGCCAGACGCTGATCGTCACCTTCGGGCGCGGGCTCGCGCAGCGCGAGGGTGGGCCCGCCGAGGAGATCCGCCCCGGCGACGTCGTCTGGTTCGCGGCGAACGAGAAGCACTGGCACGGCGCGTCGCCCGAGAACGCGATGCAGCACATCGCGATCCAGGAAGCACTCGACGGGAAGGCGGTCGAGTGGCTGGAGAAGGTGAGCGATCAACAGTACGCCGGGAGATAGACCATGAAGGCCACCATCCTCTACGGGCCACGCGACATCCGCGTCGAGACACGCGACGACCCGAAGATCCTGAAGCCGACCGACGCGATCCTCCGCCTCGCGGCGAGCTGCGTCTGCGGCTCCGACCTCTGGCCATACCGCGGCGCGCAGCCGGCCGAGAAGCCGACGCCGATGGGTCACGAGTACTGCGGTGTCGTCGAAGAGGTCGGCAGCGCGGTGAAGAACGTGAAGAAGGGGCAGTTCGTGATCGGGTCCTTCGCGACGTCGGACAACACCTGCCCGCACTGCCGTCACGGATACCAGTCGTCGTGCGTGAACCGCGAGTTCATGCTCGGCGCGCAGGCGCCGCTGCTCCGCGTCTCCAACGCCGACGGCACGCTGGTGGCGACGCGCGAGACACCCGATGCTCGCTACATCCCGAGCCTGCTCGCGGTGTCGGACGTGCTCGGCACGGGCTGGTTCGCGGCCGACGCCGCGAGCGTGAAGCCGGGATCGACGGTGGTCGTCGTCGGCGACGGCGCGGTCGGGCTGCTCGGCGTGCTCTCGGCGAAGCAGATGGGCGCCGAGCGGATCATCGCGATGAGCCGGCACGCGAAGCGGCAGCAGCTCGCGCGCGAGTTCGGCGCGACGGACATCGTCACCGAGCGTGGCGAGGAGGGCGCGGCGAGGATCCGCGAGCTCACGAAGGGCATCGGCGCCGACTCGGTGCTCGAGTGCGTGGGGACGCAGGAGTCGATGTGGCAGGCGATCGACGCGACGCGACCTGGCGGCCACACGAGCTACGTCGGCGTACCGCACGGGGTCTCGCTCGACGGCGCGAAGCTCTTCTTCACGCACGTGCACCTGCACGGCGGCCCCGCGCCGGTGCGTCGCTACCTGCCGCAGCTCATCGACCTCGTGCTGAGCGACAGGATCGATCCGGGAAAGGTGTTCGACCTGACGCTCCCGCTCGAGAAGGTCGCGGAGGCGTACAAGGCGATGGACGAGCGCCGGGCGATCAAGGCGCTCCTCACGGTGTGACGCAGGTGTAGAATGAGGAGCGCATGACTCCTCCCGATCCCGCGATCCTGGTCCGCCCCGCCACGCGCGCCGACGTCCCGACTCTCGGACGACTCGGCGCGCTCCTCGTCGGCGCCCATCACGACTTCGACCCGCAGCGCTTCATCGCCGCCACGCCGCGCACCGAGCGGGGCTACGGCTCCTTCCTCGGCTCGCAGCTCGACGAGCCCGACGTCGTCGTGCTCGTCGCCGAGCGCGGGAGCGAAGTGGTGGGCTATACCTACGCGGGGATCGAGGGGCCCGACTGGATGGCGCTGCGCGGGCCTGCCGGCGCGCTGCACGACATC
>JABFXM010000402.1 GCA_013361745.1 Gemmatimonadaceae bacterium
TCGCGCGCGCGCCGGTCTTCACGTCGTACGAGCGCCACGATCCGCTGTCGTACCAGACGACGTACTTCGCGCCGGGCGAGAGCGTCGCGCCGAAGGGAGAGCGCTGCTTCAGCAGGGTGCGCCTGCCCGTCGCCGCGTCGAAGAGAATCACGTCGGAGCCGCCCTCGCCCCACATCGACTCGATCGCGTAGGGCTCGGAAGTCACCGCGAGCGCGACCCTGCCGTCGTCGGAGACGGTGACGCGCGGGATGCTGTCGCTGCCGAGTCGCACGAACCGGCCCGTCTTCGCCTGCCACACGACCGCGTAGCTGCGGTCGCGGTCGCGCGCGGCCTCGATGCGCTGCTGCGGCTGCAGCCGTGAGTCCTTCCAGTGCCAGAGATCGAACACCGCCTTGTCGGCGAGCGAGTCGGCGGGGATCGAGTCGAGCCGCGCCGGCGCGGCGCCGAAGACGAGCGCGCTCCCGTCGCGCGTGAAGGCGACGCGCCCGCGGTCGCTCACCACCATCTCGCCCAGCGCCGATTCGGCGACGATCTCGCGCGCGGGCGAGCCGACCGTCGCATGGTAGAGCGCGTAGCGCGGCTTGTCCTTCGCGTACTCGTCGCGGTCGGCGACGAATGCGACCTGTCGTCCGGCGCGATCGAAGGCGAGCTGCTTGTACTCGCCAGCGCCGGCGAGCAGGGTGACGCTCCGTCCGCTACCGACATCACGCAAATACGCGCCATCGCCAGCTCCGCTCTTCGTCGAGACCGTGTAGCCGAGCCAGGAGCCGCTGTCGGTGAAGGCGTAGGCGAGGACGTCGCTGATCGAGGCACTCGTGTTGCCGCTCGCGAGATCGCGCAGCAGCAGCGTGGAGCCCGTGTCCTTCTTCTTCCGCGCGCCCTTCGCGCCCGTGTCCGCGGCGATCGGGCGTGGCTGGCCGCCGGGGCTCGCAGCGACCGCGGGCGCGGCGGGCTTCACCACCGAGTCCGCGGGCGGCTTTGCGGCCATCGCGCTGTCGGTCGGCTCGAGAAGGATCGCGACGACGTTCGCGTGTTCCTTCGGCACGCGGAAGGAGCGCACGCGCTGCACCGAGTCCACCCTGCCGTCGGCGACGCTGACGATGGCGAGCGTCGACTTCGGCTGGTCGGCGGGCTTCGTCTTCGCCCGGCGCGCCTGCTCGAACACGGCGCGCGGCGCGTACGTCAGCGCGAGCACGTGCTTCGAGTCCGGCGTCCATTGCGGTGGCGGCGGCGTCCAGTTGCTGTCGGCGTTAGGCACGAGCTGCGGACGTCCGATGTAGCCGCGCGGGACGCGGTACTCGGTGGACGATGTCGTCGAGCGGACGACGAGCTCCCCGTCGCCCACCTGCGGCACGATCGAGTACGCGACCCAGTTGCCGTCGGGGGAGACCGCGGTGCCGACGATGGACTTCCAGACGTCCCAATCGGCCTGCGTGAGCGGACGCTGGCCCTGTGGCTGCTGCGCGGTGAGCGCGGTCGCGGTGAGCGCGAGGAGCAGGGAGAGGCGCGATACGGTGCGAATGAGCATGCGGAAAGAAACAGCGGGGCGGGGCGGCACGGAAGCGGAGCCTCGCGGGCGACCGGCCCGCTCGATACGTTCCGGCGCGACCCGCCCACTCCACCAGCATCATCCTGCCGAGATGCGCCTTCGCCTCGCCGCAGCTTTCGCTGCCTTCGCCGCTTCCCTCGCCCTCGCCTCGACGCTGCCGGCGCAGGTCGCGAGCACCGATTCCCTGCTCCTCCTTCGTCCGGCGCGTGTCTTCGACGGGATGGAGATCCACGAGGGATGGGCGGTGCTCGTGCGCGGAGAGAAGATCGCCGCCGCCGGACCCGCGGCGCAGGTCGGCTCACCCGCGGGCGCGCGCGTCCTCGATCTCCCGGGCACGACGGTCATGCCCGGACTCATCGACGCGCACTCGCACATCCTGCTGCACCCGTACAACGAGACGCCGTGGAACGATCAGGTGCTCCACGAGCCGCTCGCCCTGCGTGTGGCGCGCGCGACGAATCACCTCCGTGCGACGCTCGACGCGGGA
>JABFXM010000273.1 GCA_013361745.1 Gemmatimonadaceae bacterium
GGCACGCCGTCGAGAGGGCCGCGCAGCGTGCCGGCGCGCAGACGCGCATCCGAGGCGCGTGCCGCCGCGAGGGCGACGTCGGCGTCGAGCACGTCGATCGCATGCAGGCGCGCACCGATGGTGCGGCAGCGCTCGAGCGCGCGCCGCGTGGCATCCTCGGCGCTCCACGCGCCACGGCGGCGGCCGGCCTGATAGTCGGCGATGGTTCCGTCGAGCGAATCGCCCGCCGGTTCGGACGAGGAGCGGCCGGTGCCCCGCACGCAGGCGACGGCGGCGAGCGCGGCGAGCTGCGCGAGGGCTTCGCGTCTGGTGGGCGACATGGGGCAGCAATTGGCGCGGGGATCGGGGCGCGGTCAATAGGCGCCCATTGCCGAGCGGCGCGCGCGAGGCGAGTGTAAGCCGCCCTCACTCAGCGCTCATGACCCGATTCCGCATCGCCCTCGTCCTCGCCGGCGCGCTCGCGTCGTCCGCCGTCGCGCACGCCCAGCAGCCGTCGGCCACCCGCCTCGTGCTCGACGCGACGCAGGCGCACGACACGATCAGCCGCCACATCTACGGCCAGTTCGCCGAACACCTCGGTCACGGCATCTACGAGGGACTGTGGACGCGCGAGGGAACGGGGCAGTGGCACCTGCGCGACGACGTGATCGCCGCGCTGCGCCGCATCCAGGTGCCGAACATCCGCTGGCCGGGCGGGTGCTTCGCCGACTATTACCACTGGCGCGACGGCATCGGCCCGGCGGCGAAGCGCCCGCGGATGGTGAACACCATCTGGGGGAACGCGGTCGAGGACAACAGCTTCGGCACGGAGGAGTACATGGAGCTCGTGCACCGCGTCGGCGCCGAGCCGTTCGTCGTCGGGAACGTCGGCACCGGATCGCTGCGCGAGATGGCGGAGTGGTGGGAGTATCTGAACCATCCGGGCGGCAGCTCGCTCGCCGACGAGCGCGCGGCGAACGGACACACCGCGCCGTACAACGTGCGCCGCTTCGGGATCGGCAACGAGAGCTGGGGTTGCGGGGGTGCGATGCGTCCCGAGCACTACGCCGACGAGTACCGGCAGTTCGCCGAATTTCTTCGGCCATTCAACGATTCGACGCACGCCTTCCGCGTCGCGACGGGGCCCAGCGGCGACGACTACAACTGGACCGAGGTGATGATGCGCGAGGCCGGGCGGATGATCGACGGCCTCGACCTGCACTACTACACGCTCGCCGGGACGTGGGCGAAGAAGGGCTCGGCGACGCAGTTCGGGGAGCGCGAGTGGTTCGTCTCGCTGCAGCGCGCGCGCCATGTCGAGGAGCTGGTGACGAAGCACGCCGCGATCATGGACAAGTACGATCCGCGGAAGCGCGTCGCGCTCATCGTCGGCGAGTGGGGGATCTGGCACGACGTCGAGCCGGGGACGAACCCCGGGTTCCTGTATCAGCAGAGCACCATGCGCGACGCGCTCGTCGCCGCGATCTCGCTCGACGTCTTCAACCGCCACGCCGACCGCGTGCGCGGCGCGAACATCGCGCAGATGGTGAACGTGCTCCAGGCGATGATCCTGACGCAGGGGCCGCGGATGCTGCTCACGCCGACCTACCACGTCTTCGACTTCTACACCGTGCACCACGACGCCGTCGCACTCCCGATCACGGTGACGGCGGCGAGCCAGTATGCCTTCGGCAGCGACTCGATCCCCGCGGTGAGCGCGAGCGCGTCACGCGACGCGCGCGGCGTCGTGCACGTGACGATGAGCAACCTCGACCCGAACCGCGCCGCGACGGTGAGCGTCGAGCTGCGAGGAGTGAGCGCGACCAGCGCGATCGGGCGCATCCTCACTGCGCCGGCGATGAACAGCTTCAACTCCTTCGACCATCCCGACGTCGTGCGGCCGGCGCCGTTCAGCGGGGCGCGGGTGGCGGGAGGGACGCTGAGCGTCGCGCTCCCGGCGAGGTCCGTCGTCGTGATCGAGTTGAGATGATCGGAACTACGATCACACGAATTGGAAGAGCGATTCACACGGATCCTTGGCCGTATCCGTG
>JABFXM010000139.1 GCA_013361745.1 Gemmatimonadaceae bacterium
GGACCCCGGCAGCCCGAGCGAGCGCGGGAAGCTGTACGGGCGCGGCGAGTCGCCGACGTCGGCGTAGGAGCTGCCGTAGCCGACGAAGAACACCGTCCCCGGCACCGGCTGGTACGAGAAGAGGAAGTCCCCGCGGAAGCTGCTCTCGATCGTGCGCGTCGTCGGCTTGCCGCCGATCAGGATCGGGAGCCCCGTGCGGCCGTCGTCGCGCAGCGAGTCGGTGACGCCGGAGTCGTACTCGCCGACCAGCCGCACGAAGAGCGCGCGATCGAGCTGGTACTCCATCTTCAATCGCGGGATGCGGAACTCGCCGACGTAGCTCGCGTCGCTGCGCCGCTTGAAGGTCTGCACCTGATATGTCCCCTCGAGTCGCAGCTTCTGGCTCGGCCGCACCGTCACGCCGTAGCTCGCGAAGATGATGTTCGCCGACTGCCACTCGAAGAAGTTCTCGTCGTGCCCCCAGAGATAGAGCGCGTTCGCCGAGAGCTTCTGCCACTCGGGCGTCGTCGCCGAGAGCACCCAGTCCTGGTTCGGGATCCGACCCGTGCCGCGGAAGGCGATCGTGTCGCCCGGTGCGCGCAGGATGCGATAGCTCGCGTAGAGCGCCGGATCGTAGCCGAAGGTCTCCGTCAGCAGCGCGAAGCTCCCCTGCCAGCCGCCGCGGATCGTCGCCGCGAGGTTGAAGTGCAGCAGCTTCTCGATCGCGTCGCCCTGATGCACGAAGCGCGAGTAGCGCCAGCGGCCGTACAGCACGGGGCTGAAGCTGAACGTCTCGAGCCAGCTCCCCTGCGGCGCAGTGTACGTCAGCCGGTGGTCGAGACCTACCGCGACGAGCCCGCCGCGGCCGAGGAAGCCGCTCTGCGTGCGGAAGCGCTCGTCGACCCCGTCGATGGAGTAGCGGACGCCGAGCACCTTCCCGTTGCGGCTCGCGACCGCGCTCCACAGCGGCGCCGCTCGCGGCGAGACGACGCCGTCGCGCGTCCAGCTCTGCGCGTACTGGCCCTGCACTCCGTAGATCTTCCCGACCACCCACCGTCCGTCGACGTCGGCGACGCGGTTGTAGCCCGCGCCCGCGATGCGATCGGTGTACGTCGCGCCGACGCGCGACTGTCCCCCGAGGTCGCGCTGCACCCGCACGATGTTGAACAGCGGGTTGACGCGCCCGAAGCGCGTGTCGGTGTTACGATCCACCGCGGAGAGCAGCGCGACGTTCACTCCCGACGTCTTCCCCGTCAGCTTCGCGGCGGCGACGGGCTGCACGATCCGCCGCGTGTAGACGAGGTTGTGCGGCGTCGCGAACTGCTCCGTCCCCTCGAGGAAGAAGGGGCGCTTCTCCTGGAAGTACAGCGTCTGCCGCGGATCGAACACCACCTGTCCGGCGTCGCTCTCGACCTGCGAGAAGTCGGGGTTCGCCGTCGCGTTCAGCGTCATGTTGTTCGAGACGCCCCAGCGCACCGTCGCGCCGGCCTGCGGACGCGCCGCCGCGTAGTTCCACGCACGCCCGCCGCTCGACGCGATCGTCGGCGAGCCCGTCGTCCGCTGGGTGACCTCGGGCGTCACGTCGAGCACGAGACCGCGGTGCAGATCCGTCAGCCCCTCGAGCGCGCCCGACTGGCCGAGGAAGGAGAGCGACGCGCGCTTCGCGGGCGCCCACGAGTCCTCGTGCTTCGAGTGCTGCACCATGCGCACGACGTTCAATCCCCACGTCTGCTCCGCGGAGCCGGGATACTTGAGGCTCTTGAAGGGGACGCGCACCTCGACCTCGTAGCCGTACGCCGCGAGCCGGCCCTTCGACTGGAAGACGAAATCCGGGCTGAGGTCCGCCTGGTCGCGCGAGATCGCCTTCGCCATGAAGTCGTTCTGCCGCGCCGCGTTCGACTCGACGAGCGTCCCGTCCATCTGCAGGCCGAGCGGGTTCACCCCGAACACCGTCGCCTGGCGTCCGTCGTTGAAGGTGCCGAGCAGGAGCTGGACGTTGTCGTCGCTGTCGATGCGGTCGCGCGCGGCGAGGGTCGCCCGCGGCGCGCC
>JABFXM010000246.1 GCA_013361745.1 Gemmatimonadaceae bacterium
CCCCGCCATTCGGTCGGCCCGGGCTCCGTGCGGCAGGCCTTCACCGGCGAGGTCGCGGCGGTGAGCCCCCCGGGTTCGCAGTAGGGCCTCTTGCGGCGCCTTCGGGGCGCCCGTAAGTCAGGGGACGGACGCGCGATCGTCGCCGACGCCGGCGATGCTCCCCTCCACCTTCCTGTGAAGAGGTCCCGATGATTCCCCCTGTTGTCGTGCGCCATGGCGCGCTCACCGCGCTCGCCATTGGCGCCACCCTCACCATCGCGGCGTGCGGCCCCGACCGCTCGGCGCCGCTCGCTCCCACCGCCTCCGACGGCCCGTCGGCCGCGCTGAGCGCGACGTCGGGCAAGGTCACCGTCGTCAACGTCAGCGACGACACGACGGCGCAGAACGAGACGCCGCTCGCCGTGAACCCGTTGAACCCCGCGAACATGATCACGGGGAACAACGACTGGAACTGGAACGACGGCTGCGGCGTCAACGCCACCTTCGACGGCGGCAAGACGTGGACGAAGACCCTGCCCGACGGCTTCCTCCCCGGCGTCACGAAGTATACCGACGATCCCGCGGTCGCCGGGACCGGCGCCTACGACTACGGCGGCGACCCCGCGGTCGCCTTCGGTCCCGATGGCGTCGCCTACTTCGCCTGCTTCGGCTACCAGGCCTCGCCCCCGTACAACGTCGTCCTCCTCCTGAGCCGCTCGACCGACGGCGGGAAGACCTGGCTCGCCGGCCCGCCGAGCGCGCCGCTGACGCAGGCGGCGATCTGGCAGGGGAACGGAATCTCGAAGGGTTCGACGGGCCAGTTCCCCGACCACGAGGCGCTCCACGTCGCGAACGACGGCACGATCTACGTGACGTGGGCGCAGTTCACCGGCCTCAGCTCGCACTCGCCGATCTACGTCGCCACCTCGACCGACGGCGGCCGCACCTTCTCCGCGGCGCAGAAGGTCACGGACGGATCGATCCGCAGCGACCAGGACGCGCGCATCGTCACTGACCCGCGCGACGGCACGGCGTATCTCACCTTCGACAACAGCATCCAGGGCGGGAAGGGGACGGCGATGTTCGCGAGCGTGTCGCACGACCGCGGCGCATCGTGGAGCGCGCCGGCGCAGGTCGCGCTCTTCCAGAACCCCGTCTGCCTGTATCCGCCATACTGCTTCAACATCTCCGGCGGACAGTTCCGCGGTCCCGGGTCGTATCCCGTGCCCGCGTTCGACCCGACGCGCAACCGGCTGTACGTCGCGTATACCGACATCGTGAACGGTCAGGCGCAGATCCTCCTCACCTCTGCCGACGCGGGCAACCTCGCGCGCTGGAGCGTACCGCAGGTCGTCGCGCCGTCGAGCGGGGACCGGATCAACGTCGAGATGAGCATCGAGCCCGGCTCGGGACGCATCGACATGATGTCGAACGACCGCAGCTTCAGCGGCAACACGCTCTTCGACGTCAGCTACATCGCGAGCGCCGACGGCGGCGCGACCTGGACGACGACGCGCGTCACGAAGACGAGCTGGGACCCGTCGCAGTATGGAGTCCCGAGCGGCTCGACGATCCGTCCCTTCATCGGTGACTACGACGGCATCGTCTCGCTTCCGACGAGCGTGGGGATGACGTGGACGGGACCGGGCCGGACCTACGGCACGCTGCCGACGAATCTCGAGGTGTACTTCGGGAGCGTGAAGTTCTGACTTTCCAGGGGCTGGTGGCTGGAGGCTGTAAGCTGAAGGCTGGAGGCGACGGCGTCACCGCACTGCGGTTGCGCCGTCGCTTACTGCTTATGGTCCAGCCTCCAGCCCCCGCCCGTTGCCAGACCGAGCCCCGCGCACTAGCCTAGAGCCGAACACTGTTCGGCAACCAGTCGCCAACGCCCCGTGCCGCCTCGCGCCGCCATTCCGCAGTCCTCGCCGCGCATCGATGCCGCGCCGCGCGACCAGTCGCTCCGCGCGCAGACCCTCGATGCCGCGCGGCGGCTCATCGGACGACACGGGCACCGTGACGTCTCCATGCGCGACATCGCCGCCGAG
>JABFXM010000261.1 GCA_013361745.1 Gemmatimonadaceae bacterium
ACCCCATCCCCATCCCGACACGCTGCCGGCGAGGAAGCCCGCGCGTGATGACACTCAGCGCGCCGACCGCCGGCTGCGCGAGCTCGAAGAGCGTCGGCGCGGTCGCGTCGAGATCACGATCGACGTGACGCATCTCGTGGCCGACGTAGCTCCGCGTGTGGTGCGGGAACGCGGTCTCGCTGCGCGCGCGGTCGTACCAGCGGAGCGCCGGCAGCCCGACGGGACCGGGATACCGGCCGAGCAGTAAGGGCGAATACGCGGGCCCCGTCACCGAGGGGAAGGTCGAGGTGACGACCCAGCTTCCCCCTTCCGCGCGCAGCCGCGCCAGCGCCGGGAGCGATCCGTCGTCCATCGCCGCGGTGAGCGTGTCCGGCCGCGCGCCGTCGGCGACGAGGATGATCACTGGCACGGGGGGAATCTACACGGCGACGAGAGAGGAGAGAGGCTCCGACAGAGAGAAGAGAGAGGAGAGACGAGCGACGATCGGGTCACCCACATCGCCGTTGGTCTCTCATCGCTCCTCTCTTCATCGACGCCTCGCTCATCTCTCGTCGCAGTGTTGACGCCAGCCCCAGCGCGAGTAGAAACTTCGGGATGCCATCAAAGAAGCCTGGCGCGAAGCGCGCCGCGATCACGAAGGCGAAGCGCGCGGGCACGCCGCGCACCGCCACCGGCAAGAAGATGGACGCCGAGCTCCTCCAGACCGCGCAGGAGGAGTCGCATCAGGGGTTCCGCGAGCGCACCGAGGAGGGACATCTCGCCGCCGGGCGCACCCCGCCCTCGCACATCCAGGAGAAGCGCGTCTCCGGCGCGAAGCAGATCGTCATCGACGACGCGATCCGCGACTGGCGTCCGCTCGTCACCGAGGACGAGAAGCTGCTCGCGAGCCCCGACCGCGGCGGCGGGATCGAGGACTTCACGCGCACCGATCCGTGGCGCGTCATGCGCATCACGAGCGAGTTCGTCGAGGGGATCGACTCGCTGAACACCGTGTCGCGCGGCGTCTCCGTCTTCGGCTCGGCGCGCACGCACCCCGACGACCCGCAGTATCAGCAGGCGATGGACGTCTCGCGCCTGCTCGCCGAGGCGGGCTTCTCGATCATCACCGGCGCCGGACCCGGGATCATGGAGGCGGCGAACAAGGGGGCGAAGGCGGGCGGCGGGAAGTCGATCGGCTGCAACATCGAGCTCCCCTTCGAGCAGGGCGCGAATCCCTACGTCGACACGCTCGTGAACTTCCGCTACTTCTTCGTGCGGAAGACGATGTTCATCAAGTACTCGGTCGCCTTCATCATCTTCCCCGGCGGCTTCGGCACGCTCGACGAGATGTTCGAGGCGCTGACGCTCATCCAGACAGGGAAGATCTACCAGTTTCCGGTGATCCTCTTCGGGCGCCACTACTGGGCCGGCCTCGTGCGCTGGCTGCAGACGCGCGTGCTCGGCGAGCGGAAGATCTCGGCGGGCGATCTGGACCTGATGTTGCTGACCGACGATCCCGCCGAGGCGGCGCAGGCGGTGATCACCGCGTACCAGGCACAGACGAGAACCGCGGAAGCGCGGACGGAGTCGGCATGACGGCGAAGAAGAGAGGGAGCGACGACGGAGCGAGAGAGCGCGCCGCCACCGGCCGCAAGGCCGGTGGATCCGGACAAGACGGCGAAGCCGCCGCGCGTGAGCGCGGCGGCTTCAAGGCATCACGCCACGGAGAAGGGAAGCGCGCGTCCGCTGCCGGCAACAAGAGCGAGCAAAAGCGAATCGCCGAGGCGAAGGAGCGCGGCGAAGCGGTGCACACGCACCACGAGAAGAGCCGCTTCCTCCGCGGACAGCGCATCGACCCGCGCCGCATCGACGGGAAGGAGACCGTCGCCGAGCTGATCGAGGGGACCTTCCTCGCCTACAACGCGGCGCGGCTCCGCGAGGCGGCGCAGCTCTTCACCAACAAGATGCTGCAGCCCGACGTCACCATCGGGCTCACTCTCACCGGCGCCCTCACGCCCGCCGGCCTCGGCATGGCGGC
>JABFXM010000006.1 GCA_013361745.1 Gemmatimonadaceae bacterium
TCCCTCGCCCTCGACCTTCGTCGTCCAGAAGGGGTCCCAGATGCGCGAGAGATGCTCGGTCGGGATCCCGCACCCGGTGTCCGAGAGCTGCAGCGTCACCATCGCGCCGTCGGTCTCGGTGCTGATCCCGATCGCGCCGCGCGGTGTCCCCTCCGGGTTCGCGCTCACCGGCGAGTCGAGCGCCTCGGTGAGCGCGTGCTCGGCGTTGACCAGCAGGTTGAGGAGCACCTGCTCCAGCTGTGACGGATCGCCGGCGACGGCGGGGAGCTGCGGATCGAGATGGAGGATGCAGCGCACCCCGCTCGTCTCGAGCGCGTAGCGCCGCGTCGAGAGGATGTACTCGACGATCGAGTTGAGGTCGACGCGCTCGCTGCGCGCCCCCTCCTGGCGACGGGTGAAGGTGAGCAGGTCCTTCACGATCCGCGCGGCACGCGTCGCCTCGCGGTGGATCGTCTCCAGCCCGACGCGATCGTCCTCCTCGCGCGCGCCGCGCATCAGGATCTGCGCGAAGCCGATCACCGCAGTGAGTGGGTTGTTCAGCTCGTGCGCCACCCCCGCGAGCGTGGTGCCGAGTCCCGCCATCCGCTCGCTGCGGCGCAGCATCTCCTCCTGCCGCTGCCGCTCGGTGACGTCCTCGACGATCCCCTCGAAGTACTCGATCTTCCCGCGGCGGTCGTAGCGTGGCCGCGCGCTCACGCGCACCGTGATCGGGATGCGGTCCTTCCGGAACCAGCGGGTCTGTACCCAGTCCGGGAGGGGATCGCCGCGCTCGGCGGCGGCGACGAAGGTGGCGCGGTCGGTCGCGTCGACGTAGACGTCGCGCATGATGTCGATGCTCATGAGATCGTCGGCCGAGTCGTAGCCGAGCATCTTCACGAGCGCCGGGTTCACCTCGAGGAATCGCCCGTCGGGGCTCGAGCGGTAGATCCCGTAGAACGCGCGATCGATGAGCGAGCGGTAGCGCTCCTCGCTCTCGCGGAGCATGTCCTCGGTGTGCTCACGCTCGGCGATGTACTCCCGGAGCAGCTCGCGCAGCCGCTCGACGTCGCCCGGTAGCTGCTCGCTCATCGCCGCCGCGCGATCAGATCGACGAACGCGCCTCACCCGGTGCGCCGGGCTCCCCGTTGAGCACGAGATTCCACGTGATGACGATGTCGCGCGCGAGCGAGTCGCGCACGGAGCAGTACTTGTTCAGCGACAGATCGACCGCTCGCACCGCCTGCTCGCGGTCGATCCCCGCTCCGTCGAGCGTGAAGGAGAGCTCGATCGCCACCAGCCGGCGTGGCGTCCCGTCGGCGCGCTCGCCGGTGACGGTGACGTCGAGGCGCTCGACCGGTGTGCGACGCTTCGCGAGGATCTCCACGACGTCGATCGACACGCACGACGCGAGGGCGCTCAGCACGCCGTCGACGGGACTCTGCCCGGTCTCGCCGCTGCCGTCCAGACGCAGCGTCGGCCCGCCCGGGCGGCCCGCGTCGAAGCGACGCTTGCCCTGCCACTTCACCTGCACCCGCGACGGCGGCTTCTTCTCGCTCACCGCTGCTCTCCTCCCGTCTCGATGGGCAGACCGACCGAGTTCCCCCACTCGGTCCAGCTCCCGTCGTAGTTGCGAACCTTCTCGTAGCCGAGCAGGCGCGTCAGCACGAACCAGGTGTGCGAGGAGCGCTCACCGATGCGGCAATACGCGATGACGTCGTCCTTCGCGCTGAGCTTCTTCTCGCCCTCGTAGATCGCGCGCAGCTCGTCCGCGCTCCTGAAGGTGCCGTCGGCGTTGGCGGCGCGCGC
Source organism: Gemmatimonadaceae bacterium (assembly GCA_013361745.1). Lineage (GTDB taxonomy): Bacteria > Gemmatimonadota > Gemmatimonadetes > Gemmatimonadales > Gemmatimonadaceae > JABFXC01. The sequence goes on from JABFXM010000006.1 coordinate 1,786, forward strand.
CCAGGGAACGCTCACCGCGCCCGGAATGTGCCCGCCGCGCAGCGCGCCTTCCTGCGGATAGTCGGGCATGTGGAGCTTCTTCCCCGTGAACTCGTCGGGCGAGCGGACGTCGACGAGGGGCTTCCGCGCGCGTTGATGCTGCAGCACCTCGTCGCGGAAGGCGCGGATGGCGCGGTCCTCACGCTTCGGCGCGGTGTACTGCGTCCGCGGAAACTTCGGGACCTCCTCCGTCATCGGCCGTCCCTCGGCCTCCCACTTCATGCGTCCGCCGTCGAGCAGCTTCGCGTTGGTGAAGCCGAAGAGCTGGAACACCCAGTACGCGTACGTCGCCCACCAGTTGTTCTTGTCGCCGTAGAACACGACGGTGGTCCGCTCATCGATCCCCTTCGAGCGAAGCAGCTCCTGGAAGCGCTCGGGCGAGACGTAGTCGCGGACGACGGGATCGTTGAGATCTGCGTGCCAGTCGACTTTCTGCGCGCCGGGGATGTGTCCCATGTCGTAGAGGAGCACGTCCTCGTCCGACTCGATGATGCGGATCGTCGGATCGTCGAGATGGTCGGCCAGCCAGCTGGTGCTGACGAGCGTGTCCGGATGCGCGTACCCCTTCGCGGCGATGGCGCGATCGGGAACGGACGTGGGAGCGGCGGTAGACATTGGAGCCTCGGGTGGGGATGACCAAATATACAATCCCGGCCCTGACTCATGAGGCAGGAGACAGAACGGACGTGCCATGAGGCTAGGGCCAGGGCCAGCCTCACATGACTCATGAGAACAGGCGATAGGCCATGAGGCAGTACGCCCAGTGGAGTTCGACTCGGCGTACTGTCTTGTGGCTCTTACCCTGGCTCAGGTCTCATGCGACAGTGCCCCTGGCCCTAGCCTCATGGCCGGTCAGCTCTGCCTCATGGCACCGAGTCACGAGTCAGGCTATCCGCGTCCCATTCTCCACTCTCTCGTCCGCCGAGAGAAGAATGACGTCCCCTTCAGACGGGCAGGCGCCGAGCACCAGCACCTGGCTCGTGAAGCCGGCGATGCGGCGGTCGCCGAGGTTGACCGCCGCGATCACCTGCCGGCCGAGCAGCTGCTCGGGGGTGTAGCGACGCGTGAGCTGCGCGCTCGAGCGCTTCACGCCGAGCGTCGGGCCGAAGTCGATCTCGAGCTTGATCGCCGGCTTGCGCGCCTCGGGGAAGGGCGCGGCGTGCACGATCGTGCCGACGCGCATGTCGAGGATCGCGAAGGCTTCCAGTGGTGTCGTCATGTTGTCGGTGACGTGAAGTGCTGACGCGCGATTCGCGAACGATCTATTCTTCGGGATGGGACAATACAAGCATCACGTCTTCGTCTGCACGAGCGGGAAGACCTGCTCCTGGCAGGGCGGGCCCGAGGTTCACGAGGTGATGAAGCGTGCCGCGCACCAGGCCGGGCTGCGCGGAACGGTGCGGATCAACCAGTCGGGCTGCATGAACCAGTGCGGCCACGGGCCGATGGTGGTCGTCTATCCGCAGGACGTCTGGTACGGCAAGGTCGACGAGGAGGGCGGCGAGCGGATCGTCCGCGAGCATCTCGTCGGCGGACACATCGTCGAGCGTTACCGCTATGTCGCTCCCCCAGGAGACAACAAGATCGAGTGAGGCGCCGTCGCTGCCACTGTCGCAGCCGGCGCCGTCCGATCGCGCCGGTCCGCGGGTGCGGGGCGCGGCGACGCTCTACCGCATCCACGACGTCGGCTACGGCATCGCGCTGAACGACGCGGCCGCGATGCTGGCGACGCGGATGCCGGCGCGCGCGCGCCCGGAGCGGCGGGAGGGTCAGGCGATCCACATCCCCAACCCGCCGATCACGGTCCCCCTCGGCGCCGAGCGTCTGCGCTTCGACGGCGGCGAGTATTCGGCGGAGCTCTCGGCGCGGCTCTTCGACTTCGGCGTCGTCTCCCTCCGCATGCGGGTCGCGACCGAGGGCGAGCTGTCGTGGCCCGAGTTCGTCGAGTTCGGCGCGCGCATGGACACGCGCCGCGAGACGACGGCGCTCTTCGACGCGGCGCTGGAGCGGCTGCTCGCGCAGATCGCCCCCGCGGTCGAGCGCATGCGCGTCGCCGACGTGACCGAGGACTATGCCGTCTACCGCGTCGCGAGCCTCCGCGACGCGAGCGGTACCGTCGTCGCGCCGAGCGCGTTAGGCGACGCCGACGTCGTCCCCCTGCTGCTGAAGGAGGAACGGACGCTCTCCCTCGACGCGCGGAAGGAGCTGCTGCCGCACCGTTTCTCCTACTACGCCGACGACCTCGCGATCCTCACCTGGGACAACGCCCTCGTCGTCGACCCGGGACCGGAGGAGGAGACCGACGTCCACTACATCCTCGAGTTCGCGAACGCGCAGCTGCTCGAGCTCCGCTACTACGACGCCATGCTCGACGCCGAGCTGCCGCGGATGTACGACCGCGTCGAGGCGGCGCGCACCGGCATCCGCGCCCTCCTCAACCGCCGCATGCGCAACGTGCTCGGCCGGCTGCAGCAGACCGTCGCCGACTCGACCGAGATCGTCGAGCGGGTGGAGAACTCGCTCAAGGTGACGGACGACGTCTACCTCGCGCGCATCTACGCCGCCGCGCTCGAGATCTTCCGCGGTCGCGTCTGGCGCACGGGGATCGACCGCAAGCTGTCGATCATCCGCGAGACGTACGCGATGCTGAACGACGAAGCCCAGGCCGCGCGCTCGGAAGCGCTCGAGTGGGCGATCGTGATCCTGATCGTCGGGGAGATCGTGCTGGCGCTGGTCAAGCAGTAGGCTGGAAGCTGGAAGCTGGAAGCTGGAGGCTGACGACCACTGTTGCCGCTGTCGCTTCCGGCCTACAGCCTCCTGCCTCCAGCCCCGCGGCGCCGAACCACCGCTCCGGCGAACGCCAATCGCTTCTTCATCACTCGCACGGCGTCCGGGCTCGAATCGACGAGGGTGACGTCCCGCCCCAGCCGCGCCCCCGCCTCGCCGAGCGTGCCGCTGCCGGCGAAGAAGTCGAGCAGGCGGTCGCCGGGGCGCGAGTGCACCGCCACGATCCGCTCGATGACGCCGAGCGGCTTCTGGGTCGGGTAGCCCGTCTTCTCCTTGCCGTTAGGCGAGACGATGGTATGCCACCAGGTGTCCGTCGGGGTCTTGCCGCGCGCCGCCTTCGCCGCGCCGACGAGCCGCGGCGCCATGTACGGGATGCGGTCGGCCGCGTCGAGGTCGAAGGTGTAGTGCTCGGGGTCCTTCGCGTACCAGAGGATGTTGTCGTGCTTCGGCGACCACCGCGTGCGCGAGCGGGCACCGTAGTCGTATGCCCAGATGATCTCGTTCATGAAGCTCGCGCGCCCGAAGATCGAGTCGAGGACGACCTTGGCGTAGTGGACCTCGCGGAAGTCGAGATGCAGGAAGAAGCTCCCCGTGGGCGCGAGCAGCCGGTGCGCTTCCTCGAGGCGAGGCTCGAGAAAGGCGAGGTAGTCGTCGCCGAAACGGTCCGCGAACCATCGCGTCGCGAGCCGCGTTGTGCGGTAGCGCTTCGCTGACCAGCCGAGCCGGTCGCCCGCGTCGTCGCGCACCGTGCGCAGCTGCGTGCGCCGCTGCCGCCGTCCGGTGTTGAAGGGCGGGTCGATGTAGATCAGGTCGAAGCCTCCGTCGGGAAAGCCGCGGATGACGTCGAGGTTGTCGCCGCAATGGATGTCGATCACGCTGTCGCTTCGTACCCAGGATGTAGCTTACGCCCGATGGAGATTCCGCCGACCCCCGCCCGCATGCGCGGCCTGATGGAGCCCTATGCTCGCCACGTCCTCGTCTGCACGGGAGGATATTGCTCACCGGGACACGGTGGACGCGAGCTGTATCTGCTCCTCGCCCGCCTGCTGCAGCGCGAGCGTCTGCTGTTCGGCCCGAACCGGGTGAAGCGCGGCGAGACGCCCTGCCTCGGCGTCTGCACCGGCGGGCCGATCGTCGTCGTGTACCCCGAGGGAATCTGGTACGCCGGAGTGACGCCGGAGCTGCTCGAGCGGATCGTGGTCGAGCATCTGCGCGACGGCAACGTGGTCGAGGAGGCGGTGTTCCATCGCCTCACCGAAGGCCGCGTCGAGATGCCCCGGCGGTCCGCCGACGACGACTGACGTCGCGGCGCTGTAAAGGATCTCGACGACGACTGATCCTCGAACGGTCTCGTCCTCTCTTCCGGCTCGGCAACCTGCGTCACATTCAGGCAGGTTGCCGAGCTATTTCTTTGCATATCTTTGTTTAGCAATGGTTTACGCGTGCTGAGCCCGCTGGTACGGCTGTTGCCATTTCAGTGCGTTGCATGACAGAGCATTAATCGTCCTGGTACGGTTCGAACGACCAGTTCAACTAACGGCCCTGTCTCATTTCTGGTCGGTCCGCGACGCTGCTGGCCGCCATCGTCGACACGAGGACCCCCCATGTACGCCCCTCGCTCGCTGTACCTTGCCTTGTTGTGCGCGACGCTCGCCATCGCGGGCTGCGCGGACTCGTCGAAGCTGACGGCGCCCGCGCAGTCGTCAGCGGCCACGCCGGCCGAAAGCGATGCTCCGCTCGCCGTCACGACATGGCCGCGCGCGGTGCTCGCCGACTTCCAGACGGTGCTCGAGGCGGTGCCCGCAACGCGTGATCCGGTCACCAGCGTCGAGTGGCGCTTCGCCGACGGTACCGTCGCGCGCGGCTCGAAGGTCAGCCACTCCTTTCCGACCGAGGGTCGTACCAACGTCATCGTTCGCGCGGTGACCACGAGCGGCGACGTCGTTCAGCGCATCGTGTCCTTCAACGTCAGCCCGTCGATCTCGACGCTCGGCACGGTGCTCAGCGGCATCGTGCCCGGCGGGCTTCACACCTGCGCGATCGATGCGCTGTCGTCGCTCTACTGCTGGGGCTACAACGGCAACGGGACGGTGGGGGACGGGACACGAATCCACCGTTACAGCCCGACGCTGGTGGGCGCGGGCCTGAACTTCACGCAGGTCGCGACCGGCGTGGGCCACTCCTGCGCGCTCGACGGCAACGGCGCGGCGTACTGCTGGGGGAAGAACGAGAGCGGCCAGCTCGGCGACGGGACGACGACCGATCGCGCGGTCCCTACCGCGGTGCTCGGTGGCTTGAGCTTCAGCTCGATCGACGTCGGTTACGCGCACAGCTGCGCGCTCACCAGCACCGGCGCCGCGTACTGCTGGGGGATCGACTCGCTCGGGCAGCTCGGAGACGGCGCGCCCGCGGCGCAGCAACTGCAGCCGACCGCCGTGCTCGGCGGACTCACCTTCTCGGTGATCCGCGCCGGATACACGCACAGCTGCGCGCTGCAGCAGACGACCGGCTACGCGTACTGCTGGGGCGCGAACAGCACCGGGCAGGTCGGAAACGGCACCGGCGGCAACACCAACACCGATCGCGTCACGACGCCAACGGCCGTCTCGGGCTCGGTCTCGTTCGCGCAGATCGACATCGGCGCTTCGCACACCTGCGCGCTGGTCTCCAACCAGAACGCGGCCAACAAGATCTACTGCTGGGGATGGAACGGCAGCGGCCAGCTCGGCGTGACGACGACGGAGGTGTGTCGCGGCACCGTGCCGTGTGCGCGCAGCCCGCAGAAGCTTCCGTCGAGCGTGAAGCTCGTCGCAATCACCGCGGGAAGCACGCACTCCTGCGGGATCATCTCGACCGGTGACGCCTACTGCTGGGGGTCGAACTCCAACGGCCAGCTCGGCGACGGCACGACGACGAACCACACCAGCCCGGCGCTGGTGCCGGGCGTCCAGTTCAAGAGCCTTCGCGCCGGCCGCCTCTTCAGCTGCGGCGTGCTCCTGGACAACACGGCGCGCTGCTGGGGCACCAACTACTACGGGATGCTCGGCCTTGGCGACACCGTCGATCGCCTCACGCCGACGGCGGTGCCGGGGCTCACCTTCTGAGCTCCGCTGCTCGACGAAACGACGAAGGGCGCCGCGATCGCGGCGCCCTTCGGTTTCCG
>JABFXM010000220.1 GCA_013361745.1 Gemmatimonadaceae bacterium
ATCACCTCGGCGCGCGTCAGCCGCGCGATCCCCATCCACCCCGTCGCCGCGAGCACGACGACCACCGTCGCCAGCCCCGGCTGCCAGAGCGCGACGCAGAGCAGCAGCAGGACGAGCCGCGGGATCGCGAGCAGCGCATCGGCGAGCGCCATCAGCGCGCGGTCGGGGGCGCCGCCGCTCCAGCCGGCGAGCGCGCCGACCGCGGCGCCCACCGCGCCGGCGATGATCGCGCCGACAGCACCCACCGCGAGGGAGATCCGGCCGGCGACGAGCGTCCGCGCCAGCAGGTCGCGGCCGAGGCGGTCGGTGCCGAGCAGGTGAAGGTGGCCGCGCGGATCGCGAGCGAGCGGCGCGAGCAGTCGGCCGCCTATGACGTCGCCGATCGCCGCCGGCGCGGTCGCGAACGCGGGGGCGAGCAGCGCCGCGATCGCGAGGATCGCGAGCGTGACGAGCGCGGCGCGTGTCGATCGTCTCATCGCGCCATCACCGCAGGCGCGGATCCACGGCAGGGAGCGCGAGATCCGCGGCGAGATTCGCGGCGATCACTCCCGCGGCGTAGACGAGCGTCGCCCCCAGCACGACGGGGATGTCGCGCGAGAGGATCGCCGTCGTCATCGCCCGCCCCATCCCCGGCCACGCGAACACGCTCTCGACGAACACGGAGCCGGCGATCACTCCCGGAAGCGCGAGCGCGAAGAGCACGACCAGCGACGGCAGCGCGATCCGCAGCACGTGTCGCGCGAGGGTCCCGCCGCCGATCCCGCGCCCCCGCGCGGCGCGAATCGCTTCCAGGTCCACCACCTCGAGCAGCGTCGACCGCGCATAGCGCGCGATCCCCGCGGCGCCGATCGCCGTCAGCACGCCCACCGGAAGCACCGCGTGTCGCGCCATGTCGGCGAGCGCGGCGAAGCCCGTCCCGCTCCCCGCCGGCGCGTGCAGCCCGAACGCGGGAAGACGCAGCCACCCCGGGAATCCCAGCCGCGACGCGCCGTACGTGAACAGCGCGATCGCACCGAGCGCGAGCCAGAACGCCGGCGCGGCCGCGAGCGACGTCGACGCGACCGTCAGCGCGAGATCGCTCCGTTTCCCCGCGCGCTTGGCCTGCAGCGCGCCGACCGCGAGCCCGATCGCGAAGGAGAGCACCAGCGACACGCCGCCCAGCGAGAGCGAGACGGGGAGCGCGTCGCCGAGCAGCGCACCCACCGACTGGCCGCTCACCACGCTCGTGCCGAGATCGCCGTGCAGCGCGCCCCGCGCCCACCGTGCATATTGCACCGCGATCGGCGCGTCGAGGCCGAGCCGCGCCCGCGTGCTCGCGATCTCCGCCGCGCTCGCCCCCGGCGAGACGACCAGCAGCACCGGATCTCCGGGCGCCAGGCGCGCCAGCACGAACACCACGGTGACGACGATCCAGAGCAGCAGCGCGGCGGCCGCGAGACGGCGGATCAGAAGACGCACGCACGGATTATGACCGTGGCACGCGACCCGTCAACCATCCGGCGTCGCGCGCGTGTTCTCGCGCTCGCGTCGCTCGCCGCCGCGTCTCTCTCCTGCGGCGCCGCACCGTCGCGCGACGGCATCGCGGTGATCGCCTCCGGCGCCGATCTCGAGTCGGGAAATCCGCTCGTCACCGTCCATCCCCTCGCGCGGCAGATCCAGCGCCACGCGCTCTTCGTCACCCTCGCGCGCTACGACTCGGCGCTCACGCCCGTTCCATACTGGGCGCGTCGCTGGACGTGGAGCACGGATCGTCGGACGCTCACGCTCGCGCTCGCGCCCGGACTCCGCTGGCACGACGGCGTTGCCGCCACTTCGCGCGACGCGGTCTTCACCTTCGACGCCGCACGAGATCCGCGCACCGGCTCGCCACGCGCCGGCGAGCTCGCGACCCTCGACTCCGCCCTCGCTCGCGACGACACCACCCTCGTCCTCCGCTTCACGACGCCGCAGCCGGCGATTCCCGCCTTTCTCTGCGAGCTCCCGATCGTTCCCGAGCATCTCCTCGC
>JABFXM010000431.1 GCA_013361745.1 Gemmatimonadaceae bacterium
GTGCCAGACGCGCGCGACCTGCACGTCGGCGCCGGGCCGGATCTCGACCGCCACGTTCTGCGCCGCGAGTGAGAGCAGTCCCTCGATCTCCTCCTCGAAGACGCCCGGCGCCTGGTCGGGCCGCTCGATGTAGTACGTGTTCCCGCCACCGGCGTCGGCCATCGCGCGCAGCAGCCGCTCGTCGTAGTCCGCGCCGAAGCCGATCGTCGTCGTCGTGATCCCGGTGCGCTTCGCGGTCGCGGTGAGACCGGTGAGCTGCTCGGGGTTCGAGATGCCGACGTTCGCGAGCCCGTCGGTGAGGAGGATGACGCGATTCATCCGCTGTTCGCGCTTCGCCGCCGCGACGAGCTCGCGTCCGCGCAGCCACCCGCCGCTGAGGTTCGTCGTCCCGCCGCACGCGATCTGCCCCGCCATCCGCGCGAGATCGGCGACGGTCGTCCCGTGCCCGACGCTCCCGACGGTGTCGACGACGTCGTCGTACACGACGAGCGCCACCGCGTCCTCCGGCGCGAGCCGCCGCAGAAGAAAGCGCGCCGCCTCCTTCGCCGCGTCGAGCTTCTCCCCCATCATCGACCCCGATCGATCGAGGACGAGCGCGAGATTGAGCGGCGCCCTCGCCGCGTCGGTTGGTGCCTGGCCCTCCAGCTTCAGCAGCGCGCGAACGATGAATCCATCCTGCGCGGTGGCGAGCGTGTAGTCGAGAAGTACGCTGTGTTTCATGGAGCCTCCCGTGAATGATGCGCGAACGTTAGGGAGGGGCTCTGACAGTGCCGCTCACCTCGCGGATCACGCCGCCGCGGTCATGCTCGTCGGCGAGATAGAGCTGCGTCTGGACGCGTGCAGGGGAGCGTTAGGCATCGCCGGCCTGCACCGCGGCTGAGCCGGCCACAGCGGACGCGAGCAAAGCTCTCGGCCTGCGCCTCAACGCACCGAACGGGTGTGATGCGTGTGGCACGCCTGATGCTTCATATGTTTACGTGTGCCGCGTCCGGGTTCCGATTGCCGCACATGCACGGCGAAGAGGAAATGCCAGCCAGTTGAACGGCTTTGGCCTGACGTGCTCGTCTCGCGCCCCCTTCCCCGGGCACTCGACGGGTGTGTCGGCGATGATTGGCGCGCCATCGGTCATGGCGCGGAAGACCCTCACGACACACCGTGCCCTGAAGGAGGAAGTATGCAGCACCCGATCCGGTTCATCACCGGGCTCGCCACGTTCGCGCTCGTCGCGGCGTGCGCCGATACCCCGGTCGGCCCGACCCCTACCCCCGCCGCGGATGCCGGCCTGTCGCTCGCGAGGCGCTCGTCATCCTCGGGAACGACGCTCTCTGCAACGAAGACTGCCGTCGGCTTTCGTGAGGACCGTCTCGAGTACGATTGGACGGTGAGCAAGACGTTGCGCGCCGTGATGGCCGGACCACACATGGTCGATGAGCCGCTCACCGGGCAGACCACAGTTGCGCCGGACGATCCGCGCTGGCTCGACTATCAGGTCGTGGCAACGCGTAACGCAGGCACGAGATCTTCCGCCACCGGCGTTCGCGGGACCGTGTGCGTCACCAACGGCGGCAGCGTCGCGACCCAGGGACTGGCGATCACCGACGTCGTCCAGACGAAGACCGGCGCGGGACCGTATCAGGATTATGTGAGCAGCCCGGTGAGCGTACTGGCGAAGCCGGTGCTCGCCGCCGGCGAGACGTACTGCTACCCGTACGAAATTCCCTTCACGCCGCAGCCCGGTGCGCAGTACCGGAACACGGCGCGCGTCACGATCACGAACCACTCCGGATACATCGGCCAGCCGTTCGGCCCCGGCTCCAACGGCGATGGCGTGAAGGCGGATTTCACCGTTCCCTCGACCAGCACGTCGGTCACCCGGGATGAGACGGCGACGCTTCACGAATACGCGAACGAGAGCTGCGCGAACATCTTCCCCGCGGTCTACTGCTCGTGGGCCAAGGACGGGGGACCGAATCTCCCCGCTTCCATCGCGCAGTCGACGACCTT
>JABFXM010000314.1 GCA_013361745.1 Gemmatimonadaceae bacterium
CGGCGGCGGAAGTCGACCGTGTGCGCGCGATCGCGCGCGCACGCGGCATCCCGCTGCAGGTCGGCACGACCAACGGCGGGAACGACGGCTCGGAGCTCGCGCGCGTCGGCGCGGTGGACGTGCCGATCTCGTGGCCCCTCCGCTACAGTCACTCGCCGGCCGAAGTCATCGATCTCCACGACATCCAGGCGCTGGCGCGGCTCGTCGGCGCCCTCGCCGTATCGCGTTAGGCATCATCTCCTCGACCAGAGCATGCGCGCACTTCTTTCCGTCTCCGACAAGACCGGTCTCGTCGACCTCGCACGCGGCCTCGCCGCCCACGGCTGGGAGCTGGTCTCCACCGGCGGGACCGCGCGGGCGATCCGCGAGGCGAACATCCCCGTGCGCGACGTCAGCGAGGTCACGGGATTTCCCGAGATGATGGACGGGCGGGTGAAGACGCTGCATCCGGTGGTGCACGGCGGGCTGCTCGCGCGTCGCGACCTCCCCGAGCACGTCTCCGCGATGAAGGAGCACGGGATCGAGCCGATCGACCTCGTCGTCGTGAACCTCTATCCGTTCCGCGAAACGGCGGCCCGGAAAGGCGTCTCTCCCGAGGAAGTGGTCGAGAACATCGACATCGGCGGGCCCTCGATGCTGCGCTCGGCCGCGAAGAACTTCGCCTCGGTCACGGTGGTCGTCGATCCGGCGGACTACCCGCGCGTCCTCACGACGCTGAAGGAAGGCGGTGACGCGCTCGACTTCCGCTGCGAGCTCGCCGAGAAGGCGTACGCGCACACGGCGGCGTACGACGCCGCGATCAGCGCATGGTTCGCGGCGCAGCGTGGCGACTCGTTCCCGGCGGACATCTCGATCGCCCTGCGGCGCGCGCAGTCGCTGCGCTACGGCGAGAATCCCGGCCAGCGCGCCGCGTTCTACACCGACGGCTCGGCGTCGGGAATCGGCTCGCTCGTGCAGCGCGGGGGAAAGGAGCTCTCCTTCAACAACCTCCTCGACCTCGACGGCGCGCTCCTCGCCGCTGACCCGTTTCGCGGCGAGCCGTGCTGCGCGATCATCAAGCACACGACTCCGTGCGGGCTCGCGACCGGCGAGAGCGCCCTCGACGCCTATCGAAAGGCTCTTGCCTGCGACCCGGTGTCGGCGTTCGGCTCCGTCATCGCCTTCACCGTCCCCGTGGACGACGCGGCCGCGGAGGCGCTGTCGTCGCTCTTCGTCGAATGCGTCGTCGCGCCGAGCTTCAGCGAGGGCGCGGTCGAGATCCTCGGCCGGAAGAAGAACCTGCGCGTGCTCGAGGGAGAGGCGCGGTGGAGCGAGCGCGCGCTCGACTTCAAGCGCGTGCGCGGCGGCTTCCTCGCGCAGGAGCGCGCCCCGACGCCGACCGCGGACGACGCGTGGAAGGTCGTCACCGAGCGCCAACCCACCGACGCCGAGCGCGTCGATCTCGCGTTCGCGTGGCGCGCCGTGGCCGGGGTGAAATCCAACGCGATCGTGCTCGCGCGAAACGGCGCGACGATCGGGATCGGCGCCGGCCAGATGTCACGCGTGGACGCGGCATTCGTCGCTGTACACAAGGCGCAGCAGATCGGACACGACACGAAGGGCTCGGCGCTCGGCTCCGACGCCTTCTTCCCCTTCCGTGACGGGATCGACCAGGCGGCGGAGGCGGGTGTGACGGCGATCATCCAGCCGGGCGGGTCCGTCCGGGACGCCGAAGTCATAGCCGCAGCAAACCAGCACGGCATGACGATGGTACTAACTGGGCAGCGTCTCTTCCGTCACTAACGCCCAGCCCTCTAGTTTCATGGCTACACGTGCCTCGCGAGAGGCCCCTCTCGCGTACACTTCGAATCGAATGGCGCAGACCAAAACGACCGAGCTGGATACCCGCTCGTCCTATCTTGCCGCCGGGCTCACCTCGCTCGGCGTGTTCGTGCTGTACCTGCTCACCCTCGCGCCCTCGACGGCGATGTGGGACACGAGCGAGTACATCGCGGCCGCCTACACGCTCGGCCTCCCGCACCCGCCGGGGAATCCCTTCTTCGTTCTCATCGGGCGCGTCTTCACGCTGCTGCCGATCGCCTCGGGGATCGCGACGCGCATCAACATCCTCGCCGCGCTCTGCAGCGCGGCGGCGGCGGGCGCGTGGTTCCTGATCGCCGAGCGGGTTCTGGTGGGGTGGTTCCCGCTGCGGTGGCAGCGCATCGTCGGCGGCGTGACGGCGGCACTGCTCGGCGCGACGGCGTTCACCGTCTGGAACCAGTCGGTGGTGAACGAGAAGGTCTACACCGTGTCGCTCGCCTTCTTCGCGATCGTGGCGTGGCTTTCGGTGCGCTGGGCGGACGAGCCGTACGGACCGAAGGCCGACCGCATCCTCGTTCTCATCGCGTATCTGATCGGTCTCGGCTACGCGAACCATCCGGCGGGCTTCCTCGTCGGGCCTGCGGTCGCGGTGGTGGTGCTCGCGCGCCGCTGGGAGACGATCCTTCGCTGGAAGATGTGGCTCGCCTGCGCCGGCGCGCTGATCCTCGGCGTGACCGTGTTCGCGACGCAGCCGATCCGCGCCGCGCATTTCCCGCCGATCAACGAGGGCGAGCCGACGGCGTGCACCAACGGGCTGCACTGGGACTGCACCTTCTCGAAGCTGACGAAGGAGCGGTTCATGTACAACTTCAACCGCGAGCAGTACGGCAAGCCCGAGCTGAGCGACCGTCAGGCGCCTTTCTCGGCGCAGGTCGACATGTGGTGGACGTACTTCAAGTGGCAGTGGATGCGCGACACGCGCGACTCGAGCCCCGGCATCCAGCTCGCGCTCGCGGTGCTCTTCCTCATCCTCGGTTTGATCGGCGGATGGGTGCACTTCACGCGCGACCGACGAAGCTTCTGGTTCTTCGGGCCGCTGATCTTCACGGTCACGATCGCGCTGATCTACTACATGAACTTCAAGTACGGCTACTCGCAGGCGCCGGAGCTGGGACAGACCGTGCCGCGCGAGGTGCGCGACCGCGACTACTTCTATCTCTGGAGCTACTCGGCGTGGGCGGTGTGGGCCGCGCTCGGGCTGATCTGGGTGTGGGAGACCATCGCCGCCGCGATCGGGTCGGACAGCGTCCGCGTCGGCACCGACGTCGTGGAGCAGCCGCGGCGCAACAGCCTCGCGATGGCGTCGCCGGTGCTCGCGCTCGCCCTGATCCCGCTGTTCGCGAACTGGACGAGCGCGTCACGCGCGCACCAGACGGACACGCGCGACTTCGCGGCCGACCTTCTGAACTCCGTCGAACCGTACGGCGTGCTCGTAACCGTCGGCGACAACGACACCTTCCCGCTGTGGTACGCTCAGGAAGTCGAGGGAATCCGCAAGGACGTGGTCATCGCGAACACGTCGCTGCTCAACACCGACTGGTACGTGCGGCAGCTCATCCGCCGCCCGGTGTACGACTACGACGCGGCAAAGGGGCCGGCGATCTACCGCGGAAAGCAGTGGCAGAAGCCGGCGAAGGGTCCGCTCGACATGACGATGGCGGAGGCCGATGCCATTCCACTCGTCGCCGACATCCCGCAGACGGCGGTGTTCAACGCCGGGAAGATCCAGGCGGTGATCACGCCGCGGCAGATCACGCGCGCCGACATCATCGTCCTGCACATGATCAAGGACGCGGTCGGAACGCCGCGCCCGATCTACCTCAGCCGCACCGCCGGCGGATACGGGGGCGAGCTCGGACTGCAGCGCTACCTGCTCACGCAGGGACTCGCGCGGAAGGTCATGCCCGACACGATTCATCCCAGCCGCGACACGCTGCTGATCGCGGGTGAGGGATACCTCGACGTGCCTCGTACGCGCGCGCTGTGGGACAGCGTGTTCGTCGCGCCGAGGTCGATCTCGCGTCGCTCGGACTGGCCCGACCAGCCCTCGGTCGGCATCCCGTATCTGTATGTCGCGACCGGCGCGGTGCTCTCCGAGGCGCTGCAGCGACTCGGCGATCCGCAGGCGGCGAACAAGGTGATGGGCCAGGCGCGCGCCGTCGCGAAGGCGACGCGACTGGAAGATCTCGTCGCGGCATTCGAGCAGCAGCAACAGCCGGCGGCGAACCCCTTCACCGACAGCGGGCACAAGGTCGAGATCCCGCTGGCCCCGAAGCAGCCGTAGTGCGACCTCCAGTGACCGGCGCGTATCGCGCGCCGGTCACTGGACGGTGATGGTCCCCCGCATCCCGGTTGTGGCCGTGCCGTGGATCGCGCAGTGGTACCCGTAGGTCCCCGTGGTGGCGAAGGTGCGGCTGTACGCGGCATTGCTCGTCGACGCGACGCCCGGGCTGCCATCGTCCCAGACGAGGCTGTGGTCGACGCACGCCTGACCGCCGTAGCCGTCGCTCGTGCAGCTGTTCCAGCTCCAGTTCACCGTCGCGCCTTTCGCGACGGTGGCCGCCGACGGACTGAAGGTGTAGCCGGAGACGGTGATGTCGTTGCTCGCTCCGCCGGTGCCGCCGCCCGAAGGTGGCCTGTAGCTCGTTCCCGCCGGACCGCCGCCTCCGCCGCCGCACCCGAGCAGCAGCCCGGCCGTGAGAGCGGTCAGGGCGGCCATTCGAATCGACGTCGCACGCATCATGGTCCTCCCGCGGCCGCCGGCCGCGTCAAGGTGATCGCTCGCCGACACTCGTGTGCGTGTCGTGCAGCGACACCCTGCGATCCCCGCGATGCGCGGGCAAGCGACCGCTGGCGAACGTCGTTCGGCGCGGGGCGAACGCCGACCGCGTGCCGGCCGCGACTCAGGGCACGACGTTCACGGCGACGTCGATTCCTCCGTGCCCGTCGGGCGCGATCGACGCGCCGAGCAGCGCGCGATCGAGGCGCGTGCGCCGGTGCGAGTGCGCGTAGCGCACCGTCTTCACGCCCATGAGCGCGCCGAGGAAGCTCCCGGCGACGACGTCGCTCGCCCAGTGCTTGTTGAGGTACAGCCGCGTGAAGCCGGGAATCGTCGCGACGCCGTAGAGCAGCGGCGCGGCCCACTTCACCACGCTTGGATCGCGCAGACGGATCTCCTCGACCGCGGCGGCCGAAGCGGCGAACGCGGTGGCGGCGTGCAGCGAGGGGAAGGAGCGGTACTCGAAGTCGCTGAACCCCTTTCCGTACTTGTGGGTGAGCGGATCGCCGTGCGAGCTGCTCGGCCGCGCGCGTCCGACGACGCCGCGGATCGCCTGGCCGATCCCGCTCGTCAGCACCAATGCCTCGGTCATGTGGAGTCCGACGTCGGCGGTGGTCGGCGAGTGCGCGAGTCGCCCGATCCCGTAGACGGCGACGGCGCCGAAGGTGAAGGGCGTCTCGTTGACCACCGTCAGCGACTTCACGACGTGATGACGCGAGCTGCTTCCCTGCACCTCCGGCTTCTGCGTCCAGCGCGAGATCCGCAGGTCGAAGCGCTCGGCCGCGATCGTACCGACGACCGCCGCGCCGGTGAGTATCGCATCGCGGCGCGTGAAGAACGTCTTGTCCGTCCGCGAGGTCATGGGGATGCTGTCCGCGCGCTGCGCGGCGAGCGAGATCGGGACGGCGGTGGCGCAGATCACGAGCGCCGCGAAGCCGGCGACGACGGCGATGTCGGTCGAGTTCATCCTGGGCAGTTAAGGTCGGGGACTACCTACGCAAGGGCCGTGTCAGCGCATCTGCTTCGACCCATTCAGGGGAATCCCGACCCCTTCCCGCCGACGCGCGCGGTACGTTGCATCGTGCGCGATCACTCGTCGCGAAGGAGGGGAGCGATGTGACGGAACCGCCGCCGGCTCCCCTCCGACAGCTCTCCCCCCGAGACGCACGTGCTACTCCCGAAGCTCGCAACGACCCTGAGGTCGTACGACCGGCGACAGTTCGGCCAGGACGTCGTCGCAGGAATCATCGTCGGCATCGTCGCCATTCCGCTCGCCATCGCCTTCGCGATCGCGAGCGGCGTCACCCCGGACCGCGGACTGTGGACCGCGATCGTCGCGGGGTTTCTCATCTCCGCCCTCGGCGGCTCGCGCGTGCAGATCGGCGGCCCCACCGGCGCGTTTGTCGTCATCGTCTACGGCATCGTCCAGAAGTACGGGATCGACGGGCTGACCGTGGCGACGCTCATGGCGGGCGTCCTGCTCGTGATCATGGGCGTCGCGAAGCTCGGCAGCATCATCAAGTTCATTCCGCATCCGCTGATCACCGGGTTCACGAGCGGGATCGCCGTGATCATCTTCTCGAGCCAGGTGAAGGACCTCCTCGGGCTGCGCATGGGCGCGGTGCCGGCGGAGTTCATCGCGAAGTGGGAGGCGTTCGCGGCCAACGCGGGATCGTTCAACCCCGCCGCGGTCACTGTCGCCGCGCTCACGCTCGCGATCATTCTCGTCTGGCCGCGCATCAACCGGCGCATCCCCGGACCGTTCGTCGCGCTGATCGTCGTCACAGTGGTGTCGCAGCTGATGCACCTCCCGGTCGAGACGATCGGCAGCCGCTTCGGCGCGCTCACCGCGTCCGTCCCGCATCCGCGGCTTCCGCATGTCGGCTGGAGCGCGATCGCGGGACTCGCGGGTCCGGCGTTCACCATCGCGGCGCTCGCGGCGATCGAGTCGCTGCTCTCCGCGGTCGTCGCCGACGGGATGATCGGCGGGCATCATCGCTCGAACATGGAGCTCGTCGCGCAGGGGATCGCGAACATCGCGTCACCGCTCTTGGGCGGGATCCCGGCGACGGGCGCGATCGCGCGCACCGCGACGAACGTCAAGAACGGCGGCCGCACGCCCGTCGCGGGGATGATGCACGCCGTCACCCTGCTCCTCGTGACACTCGTCTTCGGGCGCTGGGTCGCGACGATCCCGCTCGCGACTCTGGCGGCGATCCTCGTCGTCGTCTCGTACCACATGAGCGAGTGGCGGAACTTCCGCGCCGAGCTGCGCTCGCCGAAGAGCGACATCGTCGTGCTGCTCACGACCTTCGGCCTGACGGTGCTCGTCGACCTCACCGTCGCGATCGCGGTCGGGATGGTGCTCGCGGCCTTCCTCTTCATCCGGCGGATGGCGGAGGTCACCAACGTCAGCGCGATTCGCGCGCAGCTCGACGAGGGACACGACGAAGAGGAGCGCGACCCGAACTGGGTGCTCCGCCGCCAGATCCCGCGGGGCGTCGACGTCTACGAGATCAACGGCCCCTTCTTCTTCGGCGCCGCGGAGCAGTTCAAGGACACGATCGGTCAGGTGGCGAACGTTCCGAAGGTGCTCGTCATCCGCATGCGCAACGTGCTCGCGCTCGACTCCACGGGGATGCACGCGCTGCGCGAGGTCGTGCACCGCAGCCGCCGCGACGGCAGCACGGTGCTCCTCTCCGACGTCCACATGCAGCCGCTCGTCGCGCTCACCGGCTCGCCGATCCTCGAGGAGATCGGCGCCGAGAACCTCTTCGGCAACATCGACGACGCGCTCAATCGCGCCCGCGAGATCCTCGGGCTGCCGCGCGTCGCACCCCCGCCCGGCGCGACACCGACGGTGGCGCGCGAGACCCCCGCGGGCGGGATCCCGGTCGTCGCGAAGCGGTAACGGAGCCCCCGGGGCGAGCGCAACCGCTGCCCGACGCGGCCGCGAGAGTGTAGGTTTCCGGTCCAGACGGACTCCTCGTCCGCCTGGCCCGCGTCGTGTGGGTCGAGCCCCCCTCCCCCGATCTGAGGAGAATCTCGAGAGTCTTCGCCGTCCGCGCGCTCGCTGTGGCGATCGC
>JABFXM010000253.1 GCA_013361745.1 Gemmatimonadaceae bacterium
CGTGCCCGCGCCCACCCCTCCGCCGCGGCGAGCAGCGCGCGGCCGACGCCGCGGCGGCGGACGTCCGCGTCCACGTACCACGCCTCGATGTAGCCCACGGGACTCGTCGCGCAGCCGTCGGCGTACGGACGAGCACCGACCTCGACGAACCCGGCGAGCGTACCGTCGCCGTGATCGATCACGAATACTGCCGCGTCCTCTCGGGCGCGATGCTCGATCATCCCCGCGGCCAGGTCGTCGGCTGGGTACTGCGGAAAGAGCGCGACGCTCATCCGCAGCCACTCGGCCCAGTCCGGGTCCCGGTATTCGCGCGCCCGCAACACGCCCGGCGCCATCTCCGACTTCCGTCGCGTCACGCTGTCCTTTGCACCACTCGGCGATGTTTCGATGATGGTCTGTCGCAGGGGCCGGCTATTCTCCGGCCATGGCACACACACTCTGGCACCGCGGAATCCTGATCGGCGAGACGAACTTCGAGGGCGACGGCTCCCGTCGCGCGCACGGCGGGACGCGGCCCCATCTCGCCGGCGTCTTCCGCCCCACGGCCCACGGCCGGCGTCTGCTCCCCCGGCTCTGCGGCATCCTCTCGGCGAGCGCGGACCTGAAGGACGAGCTGCTCCGCCGCGGGATCGATCCCGACGACCCGCCCCCCGAAAGCGTGCACGAGGTGCTCGAGACCACCGTCGCCGGCGCGCGCGTGCTCGACGTCGGTCGCGTGCTCAGCGAAGTGGAGCTCCGCGCCCCGACCGGCGTTCCGATGCGCGTCGCCTCCATGGCGTTCATGGACCTCTCCGAGCTCTCGTCGCTCACCAGGAGGCTCGACTGCAGCCGGACCGTGGACCATGAAGCGGTCCCGCCCAGCGTCGCGGAGTTCATCGTCTCGGTGACGCTCCGTGAGCCGATGGCACCGTGGGCCCGAACCGCGCCGCTCCAGTGACCCGACCGATTCCTTCCTGGTTCAGGCGGGTCCGGTCAGGTACGCGAGCCCCGCCTCACGGGTGTCGAACAGCGCCAGCTTCCGCACGCCCGGCGGTGTGCTCTCCCCGCGCCGGCGCGCTCAACTCTCCTGCGCCTCGTACTGCTCCTTCAGGCTCGCGACGACGTTGGGGTCCGCCAGCGTCGTCGTGTCGCCTAACGCTCTTCCCTCGGCGATGTCGCGGAGGAGGCGGCGCATGATCTTGCCGCTGCGTGTCTTCGGCAGGTCGGCGCTGAACATCACGTCGTCGGGACGCGCGATTGCGCCGATCTTGTCGGCGACGAACTCGCGCAGCTCGTCGCGGAGGGCGGGGGAGGGATGCTTCCCCTCGCGCAGCGTCACGAACGCCGCCAGCGCCTGCCCCTTCAGCTCGTGGCTCCGCCCGACCACCGCCGCCTCGGCGACCGCGGGGTGCTCGACCAGTGCCGACTCGACCTCCATCGTCCCGATGCGGTGGCCGGCGACGTTCAGCACGTCGTCGACGCGGCCGAGGATCCAGTAGTAGCCGTCCTCGTCGCGCTTCGCGCCGTCGCCGGGGAAGTAGACGTCGGGGCGCGTCGGCCACTTGGAGAAATAGGTCTGGCGGTAGCGCTCGTCGTCTCCCCAGATCGTGCGCAGCATCGACGGCCACGGCCGGGTGATCGCGAGCAGTCCGCCGCCGTTAGGCACCTCGTGGCCCGCCGAGTCGAGGAGAGCGACGTCGTAGCCGGGGAGCGGATTCGTCGCGCTGCCCGGCTTCGTCGCGGTGACGCCGGGAAGGGGAGAGATCACGATCGCGCCCGTCTCCGTCTGCCACCACGTGTCGACGATCGGGCAGCGCCCGCCGCCGATGACTTCGCGATACCAGATCCACGCTTCCGGATTGATCGGCTCGCCGACCGAGCCGAGGAGACGGAGGCGCGAGAGGTCGTGCTTCTTCGGGTGCTGATCGCCCCACTTCATGAAGGCGCGGATCGCGGTCGGCGCGGTGTAGAGGATCGTCACGCCGTAGCGCTCGCAGATGTCCCAGAAGCGATCCTTCTCCGGCCAGTCAGGGGCGCCCTCATACATGACGCAGGTCGCGCCGTTCGCGAGCGGGCCGTAGACGAGATACGAATGCCCCGTCACCCAGCCGACGTCGGCGGTGCACCAGAAGACGTCGTCCTCCTTGAGGTCGAAGACGAACTTCGTCGTCGTCGCGCAGCCGGTGAGGTAGCCGCCGGTGGTGTGGACGATTCCCTTCGGCTTGCCGGTCGTGCCCGAGGTGTAGAGGATGTAGAGGATGTCCTCGCTGTCCATCGGCTGCGGCACGTGGTGCTGCGACGCGCGCGCCATCAGCCGGTGCCACCAGTGGTCGCGCCCCTCGACGAACTGCGCGAACGCCTCGTCGCCCCCGGCACCCGGGCGACGCTGGACGATGATCACGTTCTCGATCGACGGGCACTCCTCGAGCGCCTTGTCGGCGTTGCGCTTGAGCGGGACGACCTGGCCGCGGCGGTAGCCGCCGTCGGCGGTGATGAGGAGCTTCGCCTTCGCGTCGTTGACGCGGTCGCGCACCGACTCGGGAGAGAAGCCGCCGAAGATCACCGAGTGGATCGCGCCGATGCGCGCGCAGGCGAGCATCGCGATCGCCGCCTCGGGGACGAGCGGGAGGTAGATCGCGACGCGGTCCCCCTTCCGGATGCCTAACGATTCGAGGACGTTGGCGAACTTCGAGACCTCGACGTAGAGGTCCCAGTAGGTGAGCGTCCGCCGGTCCCCGGGTTCCCCCTCCCAGATCAGCGCCGCCTTGTTGCGCCGCCCATTGGTGACGTGCCGGTCGACGCAGTTGTACGCCGCGTTGAGCTGCCCGCCGACGAACCACTTCGCGTGCGGCGGCTTCCACTCGAGGACCGTGTCCCAGGGCTTCGACCAGTCGAGGTCGCGAGCCATCCCGTCCCAGAAGCCGGCCGCGTCCGCGGCGGCGTAGTCGTAGAGCTCGCGGCTGGCGATGTGAGCGTTGCGGCGGAAGCCCGGCTCCGGCGGAAACTGCCGGTTTTCCTGGAGGAGAACGTCGATGTCGGTCATGCGGTCGAAGGTGCACGGACGGCGGGGACTGGGCAAGTGTTCAGGCTCTCCTCGTCGATGCATCGGTTCACGGCAGGACTGGTGGTAACGAGGTGAACGACGATCGCCACCGATCGCCACGGATCGACACGGATACGGCGCTGATGCATGTCGGGCGATATGATCTCGCCTGAAGACCCCGGGAAGAGTGCGGTATCGGTGAAGATCCATTTAAATCCGTGAAGATCGTTGTTCCACCGTTGATGGCCGCTTGACAGCGGTCCCGGGGGTCGCATCTTCGCGTCCCATGTCTACAGCCGCCGAGTTACAGCAGAGCCATGCCGCCGCCGAGGCGGAGGCGCACGGGAAGATCTGGGGGGTGATCGCCGCGTCGTCGACGGGGACGATCATCGAGTGGTACGACTTCTACATCTTCGGCAGCCTCGCGGCGACGATCTCGCAGGTCTTCTATCCGGAGACGAACGCGACGATCTCGCTGCTCAAGTGGCTCGCCACCTTCGCCGTCGGGTTCGCGGTGCGGCCCTTCGGCGCGCTCGTCTTCGGGCGCGTCGGCGACATGGTCGGCCGCAAGTACGCCTTCATGCTGACGCTGCTCATCATGGGCGGGTCGACGGCGGCGATCGGGCTGCTCCCTGGCTACGCCCGGATCGGCATCTTCGCGCCGATCCTGCTCGTCACCCTGCGGCTGCTGCAGGGGCTCGCGTTAGGCGGCGAGTACGGGGGCGCGGCGGTGTACGTCGCCGAGCACTCGCCGGACGCGAAGCGCGGGTACTACACCTCCTTCATCCAGACCACGGCGACGCTCGGCCTCTTCATGTCGCTGCTCGTGATCCTCGCCGTGAAGGGAGCGATGACCGCCGACGCCTTCGCGCGCTGGGGATGGCGGATCCCCTTCCTCGTCTCGACGATCCTCGTGATCGTGTCGTACTACATCCGCGTCCGGATGCGCGAGTCGCCGCTCTTCCAGCGGCTCAAGGACGCGGGGAAGACGTCGACCGCGCCGATCACCGACAGCTTCGGCTCGGCCGAACGAATGAAGATCTTCTTCCTCGTGCTGCTGGGCGCGACGGCGGGGCAGGCGGTGGTCTGGTACACCGGCCAGTTCTACGCGCTGCTCTTCCTCCAGACGGTGCTGCACGTGCCCGTGGCGCAGTCGTCGAAGATCGTCGCGATCGCGCTGCTGCTGGCTACGCCGTTCTTCCTCGTCTTCGGCGCGCTCTCGGACCGGATCGGGCGGAAGAGGATCATCATGGCGGGATGTCTGATCGCGGCGCTGACGTACATCCCGATCTACCAGGCGATGTCGAGCGCGGCGGGACCGGCGACTGCCGTGACCGATGCGGCGGGGAAGGCGACGCAGGTGGCGCAGCACGCGGCGACGGGAACGCTGATCTTCCTGGTCTGGATCCAGGTGATCTACGTGACGATGGTCTACGGCCCGATCGCGGCCTTCCTCGTCGAGAGCTTCCCGGCGCGCATCCGGTATACGTCGATGTCGCTGCCGTACCACTTCGGCAACGGCTGGTTCGGGGGCTTCCTCCCGCTCATCGCGACCTGGGTGACCGCGTCGACGGGGAATCGCTACGCGGGACTCTACTATCCGATCGCCGTCTCGCTGCTGACGGTGGTGATCGGGACCTTCTTCCTGAAGGAGACCCGCCACGTGCGGATCTGGCACGAGGCGCATCACTAGGCGTGAAGAGCCGAAGAGCTGCCTGGCTGTGAATAACGGTCGGCAGGAAAACTGCCTTACCGTGAATAGCAGAAGGCACGAAGGGCACGAAGGGTTTTTTTAGAACAACCTCTTCGTGCCCTTCGTGCCTTCTGTTCAAACCCAGCAGGCGCACCGCGATCAGATTGCGGACACGACGACCGGACGTCGTAGCGGTGTCAAAAGATCAAACAGCTTCGCCCACGCAGACCGCCAAATTTTCCGCATTTGCCAAGGGCGTGACGGTGTCGAGAATCTGAACGCGTGACGAAAGACGGCACAGATCAACGACTTATGAGGAGTCTCTCACTGGCACGCGCCTCGCTTTACCGGGGGTCGCCTGGCCAGCCAGGCTCGAACGGCAGGGCACAACTGGAGTCCACCGCAAGTCACCCGATACTAGCACACCCGTCGCGAGGCGGGGCCGCAAAGCCAGGAGTCTCTCTATGGAGATCGTCCGGTTGCCGAAGGTGAATCATCGGCACATCGCATCCGAAGCACAGCAGCAGTCGCCCATTCCCCAGCCCGCCGGTCCGGCGATGCTGGGACGCTCGGCGATGCGTCCTCACCTCCGTCTCGTCGGCGGTGGCGGCGAGAGGAAGGACCAGGCGGCGCTCCGCGCCGAGCCGGTCCAGGCTGTCCTGATGGTCCCGGAACGTCTGGTCGCCGACACGCGCGCCGCGTTCCGCAAGGAAGCGCTGCATTACCTCGACCGCGCCGAGGCGCAGTCGGTGAAGGATTTCTCGCTCGAGATGTCGAAGACGGTCGAGATGGACGCGAGCGGGCTCGGTATCCTCGTCGTGATCCAGAAGAAGGCGAAGGAGCTCGGCATCCACATGCGCGTCACCAAGGCGCCGGCGCAGGTGCGCTACCTCCTTCTGCTGACGAAGCTCGAGCACCTGTTCGAGTTCGAGGACTGAAGCCCAGGGATCAGGAGTGAGGGGTCTGGGGTCGGCGACTGCCGCGAGGCGGTCGCCGACCCTCGTTCTTTTCTCGTGCATCAGCCGACCCCTGACCCCCGACCCCCGACCCCTGTTAGCATTGCCGCATGCCGCTCGTGGAAGCTGTCGCGCTCACTCGTGCCTTCGGCGTGCGACGCGCCGTGGACAAGGTCGATCTCGCGATCGAGTCCGGGGAATGTCTGGCGCTCTTCGGGCCGAATGGCGCGGGGAAGACGACGCTGCTGCGGCTGTTCGCCGGTCTGCTGCGGCCGACCTCGGGTGAGGCGCGCGTCGGTGGAGTGACGCTCCCCGGCGGCGCGCGGGCGCGGGCGACGGTGGGGCTGATCTCGCACCAGACGATGCTCTACCCCGCGCTCACCGCGCTCGAGAACCTTCTCTTCGCGGCACGACTGCACGGCGTGCCCGACGCGCGCGACGCCGCCCTCGCCGCCCTCGAGCGGGTGTCGATGGCGGATCGCGCCGAGACGCTCGTGCGCGACCTCTCGCGCGGGATGCAGCAGCGGGTCACCGTCGCGCGCGCGCTCGTGCACCGTCCGCGGGTGCTGCTGCTCGACGAGCCATTCACCGGTCTCGACGACGCCGGCTCGACGACGCTCGCCGCGACGCTCACCGAGCTGGCCGAGGAGGGCGCGGCACTCCTTCTCGTGACGCACGATGTGCGCGAGGGGCTCGCCCTCGCGACGCAGGTCGCCGTGATGCGACGCGGCGCGATCGTGCTCCGCGAGCCGCGGCTCGCGAGCGGGGAGCCGGACGGGTTCGTGCAGCGCTACCGCGCGCTGGTCGCGTCGTGAGCGCGGATCTCGTCACCGGCGTCGAGCCGCCGGCCACCACCGAGGGTCAGGCGGTCGAGGCGTTCGAGCCGCCCGCGTTCCTCGCCGCGGCGCTGCTCATCGCGCGGAAGGATCTCGTCGTCGAGCTGCGCACGCGGACCGCGCTCCTCGCCGCGCTCGCGCTCTCGGTTCTCGCGATCGTGATCTTCAACTTCGCCTGGGATCCGACCGCGGTCGCGGCGATCGACCTCGCCCCCGGGCTGCTCTGGGTGATCTTCACCTTCTCCGGGCTGCTCGGTCTCCATCGCGCCTTCGGCGTCGAGCAGACGGATCGGGCGATGGACGTGCTCCTCGGCGCGCCGATTCCGCGCGGCGCGATCTACACGGGGAAGGCGCTCGGCAACCTCGCCTTCGTCCTGCTCGTGCAGGCGGTGTCGATCCCGGCGGCGCTGGTCGTCTACAATCTCGAGTTCGCGCGGATCATCCTCCCGCTCGCGGGCATCGCGGTGCTCGCCGCGATCGGGCTCGTCGCGGTCGGCACGCTCTTCGGCGCGATGACGACGAGCGCGCGCGCGTCGGAGCTGCTCCTCCCGGTGCTCGCGCTCCCGTTCTTCGTCCCGATCGTGATGACCGCGGCGCAGGCGACGGCGCGCCTCATGGCCGGCCGCCCGGCGATCGAGTCGCTCGGCTGGCTGAAGTTGCTCGCCGCCTACGATCTGGTGTTCGCGGTGGCGTGCGCGTTCGCGTACAACATCATCGCGGACGAGTGACAGGTGGCGCGGGGTGACCGTTTCACGACCCCGGTCTCGGCGTTAGCTTGATCCGCGATGGATACTCGACCTCGCCCCGCAATCGACAAGCTGCTCGTCGCCGGCCTGCTCGCGGTGTCGGGGGTCGTCGTGCGCGCGATCTGGTTCACGCCGGTCGAGCTGCGACAGGGGCCGGCGCAGAAGATCTTCTACGTCCACGCGCCTTCCGCGTTCGTCGCGCTATATGTCGCGTTCGGGCTGATGGCGGTGACGTCGGCGCTCTATCTCTGGCTGCGCGATCCACGGCTCGACCGGCTCGCCGAGAGCTCGGCGGAGGTGGGGCTCGTCTTCACGACCGCGGTGCTGGTGACGGGGCCGATCTGGGGGCGGACGATCTGGGGAACGTGGTGGACCTGGGACGCGCGCCTCACGCTCACGGTCTTCCTCTGGTTCCTGGTGCTCGGCTACCTGCTGCTCCGCGCGTCGATCGA